>NZ_VPCW01000006.1:0-138890 GCF_013418015.1 Acinetobacter sp. YH12211 | reverse complement strand
TTGTTCCATTTTAGAGATTTGTTTAAGATAAGATATAACTCATTGAGATGTGTCATAGTATTCGTCGTTAGAAAACAATTATTGTGACATTATTTCAATGAGTTATCTATTTTTGTCGTGTACAGAGATTTTTTCTTGAATTTTTAATACATACACCGCATATTTACGGCATGGTTTATTAATAAATCAGATTACATTTTTAATATAAGAGGATTTACTCAATGATGCGGATTGGTTTGTTCTTGCTAACCAACCTCGCGGTACTGGTTGTAGCTGGCATAATTTTGTCACTCTTCGGTGTCGGTAGTTACCATGGCGCGGGTGGCTTAAACCTAGGCAACCTGTTGGTCATCTGTTTTGTCTTTGGTATGGTTGGCTCTTTAATTTCACTATTCATGTCTAAATGGATGGCGAAAAAAACAACTGGGACTGAATTAATTGACCCGAATGCACCTCGTAACCAAGCTGAAGCGTGGTTATTAAATGAAGTTGCGCAGTTGTCGCAACGTGCTGGTATCAAAATGCCAGAAGTGGGTATTTTCCCTTCTTACCAATCGAATGCTTTTGCAACAGGTTGGAATAAAAACGATGCTTTAGTGGCTGTATCTACAGGGCTGCTTGAGCGTATGAACAAAGATGAATTACGAGCAGTTTTGGCACACGAAATTGGTCACGTTGCCAATGGCGACATGGTGACCTTGGCACTCATTCAAGGTGTGGTCAACGCATTCGTCATGTTCTTTGCCCGTGTTGCAGGTGACTTCATTGACCGTAACGTATTTGGTCGTGAAGACGGCGAAGCACCTGGCTTGGCTTATTTTGCAATTACCATTGTACTGGATATCGTATTTGGTATTTTGGCCTCTTCAATCGTGATGTGGTTCTCGCGTCAACGTGAATACCGTGCCGATGAAGCAGGTGCACGTTTGGCAGGTAAGCAAGCCATGATTTCTGCATTATTACGTTTACAGGCAGAATCTGAAATGCCTGATGCAATGCCAAAAGAAATGAAAGCTTTTGCGATTTCTGCAGGTAAAGAAGAAGGTTTTAGCTTGGCAGCGTTATTCCAAACTCACCCAAGCATTGAACAACGTGTTGCAGCTTTACAGCAATTAAATTTACCTTAATACTGCTAGCAAGATATTGTAACAGCGACACCAAAAAGCTTCCTCAGGGAAGCTTTTTTCATGTCTGTAAATTAGATCTGCCAGATGGTTTTGTACTTTAAACAGGTTCATTTAAACAGCAAAACTTTGTGACCAGTGCCACAACCAACTTGCACCGAGCCATGCTGCCCAAATAAAGAAAATAAGAAAAATCACACCAAGCAAATCAGGCAAATGTAGCCACAGCCATGCCACTACAGGATTACGCCAAAATGCTGACTGCTGCTGTTTACGTTCCAATCGCTCATGTAAAAAAGGATGTACCACATGATGCTCACTGTGAATCTGATATTCTTCACGGATATGCGTATGCACTACATCTAAAGCTTTACGGCTTGGACGAATAAATACATCAAATACTGTGCCGACAATTGGCACAAAACCAACTACTGCATCCATCACAGCAAGTTTAATCACGGGAGTGAGTTTGGTTTGTGGTACACCAATTTGTTTGGCTTTATAAATCGCATAACAGGTCAGTGCAAAACCTGCGACATCCCCCGCGACAGGTACAGTGCCTAATGCGGCATCTGCTCCCACGCCCTGCTTGGTAAATGGAATACGCACCACAGAATCCATCATATTGGCAAACTTGGCTAAATCGCGCTCTAAGCGAATCACCTCTTGCTGGCTAAGTTTTTTTGAAGATGCAGGTTCTGGCATAGAAAACGTATCGTTGGGTAAATGCAATCTACTTGAGAATAAAGCAGTTTTTTACTCAGGTCTGTTATGATTTTATAAACAGAATTTTGATCAATGCAAAAAAGTTTAAGATGAGGTCTTGAATAAGTCATCATCACCGACAGTGTTTAAAGTAACAACTGTGAAGCAATAAATAAGTACACCACCACGCCCGTTGCATCACAAATCGAGGTTACCAAAGGCGCAGAGGCACTGGCAGGGTCTAGTTTCAGGCGATGCAAAATAAAAGGCAAACTCATGCCAATTAAACAGCCCATCAGCACAATGCCTAGCATACTCAGTGCCAATACCACAGACACCATCATATCGCCACGGTAATAGCCTAAAATTGAAACCGCAAAAGCCATAGTTCCACCCAAACATAGCGCCACCAAACTTTCACGTCCGAGTAAATGCAGCCAATCTTTAAATTGCACATCACCTGTAGCCAGTGCCCGTACCATTAAGGTCGCAGACTGAGAACCCGCATTACCACCACTACCGACCAAAAGCGGCAAGAAAAAAACCAGTACAATATGTGCTGCAATAGTGTCTTCATAATGCGCAATGCCAATTCCAGACAATAAACTGCCAAATACCAAAATCACCAACCAAAACACACGTTTGCGATATAAAAATAAAATTGGCGCAGTTTTTATACTCATGCCAGGTGAAGACGCTACCGCACTTGATTTTAAAAAGTCTTCTGTAGTTTCTGCCTGTACCACGTCCATCGCATCATCATAGGTGACAATCCCCAGTAAATGCTGTGCATCATCTACAATCGGTAAGGCCAAAAAATCATAATGGCTGAGTTTTTGCGCGATACTTTCCTGATCTTCTGTCACTAAACCAGTGACTAAATCTGTGCGCATCACATTTTTAATTTTCTGTTCAGGCGGGTTTTGAATTATTTCTCTTAAAGAAATCACCCCCAATAGTTTCATCAGTTCATCGACAATATAAATCAGGTACAAAGTTTCCCGATCTGTGGTCATTCTGCGTAATTCATCTATGGCTTGCTGCATGTTCAGTTCTGGTGAGAGCACCACGAAATCCGAACTCATAATCGCGCCCGCAGATTCTTCAGGATATCGCGCTAAAGTCTGAATCTGTGCGCGTTTTTCTTCCGTAATGTGTAAGCTGACAAAACGCTGTAAATGCGGAGAAAGTAACTTAAATAAGTCGGTGCGGTCATCTGAATGCATGGCTGAAATCAGTTTGACCAATTGCTGCGGTGCCATCGCCTCTGCAATTTGATGTTGCGAATGCAGTGGTAAAAACTCCATCACCAAGGCAGCACTGTCAATTTGTTCAATTAAACTCAGCTGTGCTTTCAGACTCAAGTGCTGCATTAAGTCGGCTAAATCGGCAGGGTTGATACCATCGATCAAGCTGCGCACTGTACTTGACTGATGTAATTGCAAGGCTTGTTCTAACTGTTCAGCGTGCAGATTGGTCATTAATCTCACCCACTCCATCATTCCAAAACGTAAAATGAAGAATGGGCAAAGTTTCTCAGCCCAAACCAACCCTTAAAAACCCGAAAATCTGTAGATTTATACAAGATTTTTAGCGTTTCATATCATAGCCTATAATTTTGCTAAGTGCCTAATAAAAAACATCTTTAGTTTATGGGTGATGAACGATTCACTTGAAATATAGAACGAACCAGCACATACATAAACGGAATAAAAACAAGCACTAAAATTGTGCCAAAAATAACTCCACCTAAAACACTCACCCCAATTTCCTGACGGCTTGCTGCACCTGCACCAAAGGCAAATACTAGCGGCAAAATACCTGCACCAAATGCCAATGAGGTCATTAAAATAGGTCTGAGCCGTAAGCTTGCACCTTCTAAAGCGGCTTGAATCACCTGTTTGCCTTGTTGCTGCGCAGCCGAAGCAAACTCCACAATTAAAATGGCATTTTTACATGACAAACCAATGGTGGTAAGCAAGGCAATTTGGAAATAAATGTCGTTCGGGAAACCTGCCAAATAGCTGAAAATAATATTTCCACCAATTCCTAAAGGAATGGCACTCATCACGGCTGTTGGAATACTCCAACTTTCATACAAGGCAGCAAGGCATAAGAAAATAAACCCGATGGAAACCAAATACAGTAACAAAGCCTGATTGCTGGACTGATTTTCTTCAAAAGACAACCCACTCCATGCCAAGTCAATGCCCTGCTGCTGTGCCACCATCTGTTCTAAATCACGCATCGCCTGCCCTGAGCTATATCCTTCGGCAGTATCGGCTTCCATTTGCACGGCGCTATACCCCATAAAACGATTGACGACTTCTGGCCCACCGCTCCAACTGAGTTGAGCAAACTGGCTAAAAGGTACCATTTGATTTTGCTGACTGCGTACCGACCATTGATTCAAATCTTCAGGTTTACCACGAAATTCGGCATCACCCTGCATAATCACACGTTTAATTCGACCACGGTCAATAAAGTCGTTGATATAACTACCGCCCCAAGCTGCCGCTAAGGTACTGTTAATAGCCGTTTGATTTAAACCTGCTGCCATCGCCTGTTTCTGATCAATCGTGACGTTTAACTCCGCTTTTTCAGGATTGGCACGTTGATCTAAATTTTTAAAGCTTTGATATTGAGCGGCTTGCTGCTGTAAATTTTGAAATTGCTGAATTAAAAAATCGCGTCCTGTACCATTCACATCGCGCATCCAGAACTCTAAGCCATCGGTTTGCCCCAAACCACGAACTGCTGCGGGCATGCCAATGGTAATTTGTGCATTGGGATGCTGTCGAAAATGCTGCATAGCACGTTCACGAATAGCTTGTGCGGTATGCTGTTGCCCTTGACGCTCATCCCAATGTTTTAGCGCAATAAAACCCTGCCCTAAATTCTGCCCTGTTCCCGAAAAATTACGTCCATAACGAATCATCACCAAATCAACATTGTGGGCTTCATGCTGCATAAAGTATTCACGTATGCTTTCGCCCACTTCACGACTTTTAGACAACGGCGCACCTTCCTGTAATTTAAATTGCACCGACAACATGCCCTGATCTTCATTCGGGATAAAACTGGTAGGTAGGGCACGGTAAAACAAAGCAAAAACCGTCAGTAAGCCTGCAAAAATAACCAGACACACCGCTTTATGCTGAATCGTCCAGCCTGATAATTTGAGATAGTGTTGTTTTAAGCGTTCCAGTTTTTGATTAAACCAGATGGCCCATTGGGCTGGTTGTGGATTGGGTTTTAAAATCAAAGCACACAAAGCAGGCGTTAAAATTAAGGCCACACCTAAAGACAGCGCCATCGCAGTCACTAAGGTGATAGAAAACTGGCGATAAATTACTCCAGTCGAACCACCAAAAAATGCCATAGGAATAAATACTGCGGTCAAAACTAAGGTAATGCCGACCAAAGCACCGCTAATTTCCTGCATTGATGCGATGGATGCCTGTTTAGCCGAGAGCTGCTGTTCGTGCATTAAACGCTCGACGTTTTCGACCACGACAATCGCATCATCCACCAATAAACCAATGGCTAAGACCAAAGCGAATAATGTCAGCGTGTTAATACTCATGTCAAACAGTTGTAACACGGCCATGGTGCCTAAAATCACTACAGGCACGGTTACGGTAGGAATGAGCGTCGCGCGCCAGTTTTGTAAAAACAAGAACATCACAATGACGACTAAAATTACCGCTTCAATTAAAGTTTTCACCACTTCTTTAATTGATTCCTGCACGAAAGGTGTGTTATCGCGTGGATAGACAATTTGGTAACCTTCGGGCAATTGTTGTTTTAAATGCTCAATTTGTTTTTGAATTAAGGCTGAAGTTTGTAACGCATTGGCACCAGAAGATAATGAAATCCCCATCCCTGCCGATGGAAAACCATTAATGGTATTAAAGCTTTGATAATTTTCTGCACCAAGTTCAATACGTGCCACATCTTTTAAATAAACAAAGCCACCTGCCTGATCTGCTTTTAAAATAATATTTTCAAATTCTTCTACCGTTTTTAAGCGTGAACCTGAGGTGACTTTGGCATTGAGATATTGTTCTTGTGCTGTGGGTAATTCACCAATTGCCCCTGCTGCAACTTGAGTATTTTGTGCCAATACCGCAGCACGTACATCACTTGGCATCAGCACATATTGTTTTAACTTTATCGGATTCAGCCAAATCCGCATTGCATATTGCGCACCAAAAACATCGACCTCACCCACACCTTCAATGCGTGCCAACTCTTGCTCTAAATGACTCATCATATAGTCAGACAATGCAATATTGCTGCTTTTGCCTGTGGCATCGTACAGCCCAATGACCATGTGGGTATCACCCAATGATTTAAAGACATTTACCCCCTGACGCTGCACATCTTCAGGTAAGCGGTTAATTGCGCCATTAATCGCATTTTGTACCTGGACTTGTGCGGTATCGGGGTTGGTACCATTTTCAAAGCTAATGCTGATGCGACTTCGTCCTGAAGAATCACTGCTAGAACTGAAATACAGTAAGTGATCTAAGCCTTTAATTTGCTGTTCCAAAACCTGTGTGACGCTTTCTTCAACAGTTTCTGCCGAAGCTCCTGTATACGTTGCGCTGACGGTGATACGAGGTGGTGCAATGTCTGGGTAGCGTTCTACAGGTAAATTTAATACTGAAAAAATCCCGAGTGCCATCACCACAATGGCGAGCACACCTGCAAAAATAGGACGTTCAATAAAAAATTTAGACAACATAAAACTGGATCACTTATAGATGGCAATGTTGATATTTAAATATGAAATGAATCAAGTGGATGAAGATCATCAAAAAAACTTGAAACCGTTTTTCAAATTAACACAGCAAAATAGAACTTCGATGACTGCATATCAAAAAATCTAGTTTTGTCACAAAAATATTGATTGGTCTTCATTTTTTCTCACAGATTTTGTATTTGACCTCCCAATTTTGGGATAGCTCCTAGATTCATCTTATTTCTATACTTCTGACATAACAATTTGGATGACAAGGAATTCATGATGAAAAAAACCTTATTATGCTTAACTTTAGCAGGCTTACTCAGTGCATGTGGTGGTTCAGACAATGATTCTGGTAGTTCTGCTCCCCCACCATCAAACACCACAAAAACTGGCGTACTGACCGATGGGCCTGTGAGTGGTGCAACTTATACAATTAATGGTGTCTCTAAACGTACAAATGCTCAAGGGGAGTTTGAATATCAAGAAGGTGATGAAATCACTTTCCATATCGGAAATATTGAAATTGGCACAGTAACTGGTGCTGATCGTATTACCCCTGTGGAGTTAGCCGATGATGTAACAACACGAACAAATTTACTTATTTTTTTACAATCTTTAGATTCTGAGGGTGATCATGACGATGGTATTCAAATCCCTGACTCAGTGAGTCAACTCCCTGCAAACTCAATTGACTTCTCTAAACCAACAACAGAATTTATTACAAGCTTTCAACCTGTTCTACAAACAATAGAAGTTTTTAAAGATAAAGTCGTAGTTAGCGCAACAGAAGCACAAGCTAACTTTAACAAAACACTCCTCAAAGATATCGTTGGGGTTTGGTACGCAAAAAATGCTGAATCAGAAATCGTACTTCAAGTAACCTCAGACGGGAAATACCTGATTGGCGAACCTATTGTTAGCTCACCATCTGATAGTGCGAATGGCATGGAGTACGGTGAGTTATCGGTAAATGCTGTTGCTGGAGATTTATGGGCGCAATCTTCAATTGATACAAATGAAGATTGGGGCTTAACTGATTCTGGAAAAACACGTGATATGAAAATATCATTTGATGGTACACAGTTAAAAATTTCTGAAGCTCAAAACCCTAATGAAAGTGCAACATTTACTAAAGTCCCTCAAAACAATTCGAGCATTGCAGGTGCTTGGAACTCAAGTTCAGGCAAGCAACTATTTGTTTTCAATCCGGATAATAATACCTATATCATGGTTGATGCTGTTGGGGACGATCAAGTGGAAGTTGGAGAAACGCCTTGTGGTGGACCAGGTATCGAATATGGTAAATATCGTGTTCAAGATGGAAAGTTATTCGTAGATAATATCCTGATCGATACAAATGGCTGTGCAGGCTTATCTGACAATAGTGCAAGCTCAAGCTCAGGTCTACCAGTCACGGTTAATACGACATCACTTACACTCCACGAACCAAATGAAGGTACATTTATACTCACAAGACCCAATATAGAAGGTACTACCACAAGTAGCGCAAGCCAATTCTATAAAGATATTGCTGGAACTTGGGAAATTGGACGCACCAACACATCTGCTGTTTTATTACATATTTTACCCGATGGACGTTATGCGCTAGGTGAAGCAGATGAAGCTGATGTAACGGGGCAACCTGGTATTGAAATAGGACGACTAAATTGGAATGCTTTAACTTCAGCGCTGAACCCTGTAATTTCCATAGATACAAACGGTGACTACGGGCTTTCACATCCTGACAATGATGGTCACCACCGCCTAAGTTATAATGGCACAGATCTAGTGCTGACTGATGTAGGAAGTAATAGCACCTATATTTTAACTAAAGTAAAACAATCATCAGGTCTAGTTGGCACTTGGCAATTTAATCAAACTCACTTGTTTGCTTTCTTTGACACAGGATTCTATTTCTTGTTAGACACCGAAGGTGATTGCGATAACCCAGGAATTGAATATGGTAAATATTCAATAACATCCAATACACTTGCCGTAACAGAAGTGTTATATGACACCAACGGTTGCGGTGGATTACATGACACTTCGGATGGCAGTAAAGTGAATGCAACTTATAGTATTTCAGGTACAAGCTTGACCTTACATCCTCAAGGTGAAGACCCTGTCACTCTACAACGTAGCAATTAAACACGATAAAGCTGCCTAATCAAATTTAGGCAGCTTTAACCGATATGCTCAAAATGAATGGTACAGCCCATTAATAAATGCATGAGTTCAATTTGCGAGTTGCATTGGGTTTTTTCATAAATATTTTTAAAATAAGTGCGCACGGAACTGAGCGTAACTCCACAATGTTCTGCTATTTCTTCCAATTTATAGCCATTGACCAACAACTCACACAACTCAAATTCACGTTTAGATAACTGATAAGATTGCTGTAAATACGCTTTAGATAAAGTGTAATGCTGGTTTTTATCGGTCATTAGTACTGCAACATGGTGTTGTCCTACGTCCTGCTGTTGTACATTTTTTAAGTGTGAAAATGGTACTACGGTCAGCATCAATTGCCGCCCTTTTTGATCCGACAATGCCAAAACACCACCCACATCGGTATTGGTTACAGACCTTCCCAACAAAGCCGAGCTTAATAACTGATCTAAACGGCTTTGATCACCAATATTGGTCTTTAAACGGTTATGCAAGTCCAAATCTAGACAAGAACCTTGCTCCATCATGCGCTGTGCCAAAGGATTGCAATAATTTAATCTGAGGTTGTGATCAAGCAAAATAATGCCCGTTTTTAAATGATCCAATAAATGATATAAGCCGAGATTATCTTGTTGCACTAAACTGATTTGACGGTGAATCTGCAATGCACGGCGCAAATGCACCCCTAAATATTTTAAAAAATCTAATTCTTTTTGTTGATACGGCGCTGCATCAGGTGCTCGGTGTAAACCTAATACCGCCCAGCGGTGTGAACCCTGATCGAGCAAAACAGCCGAGATATAACTAATTCCCGTCGGATTCAAACAGCGTTCATAAAAGATATATTCATCACTTTCAGGGTTTTCCCCATAATGCGATAAATCCGAGCTCGCTACTTGCCCCACACCCGAATTTTCCCACAATACTCGGTGTAACTGCATGTCAATCACGCGAATCCGCTCATCACGATAGGCATGCAAAGCTTCATCTGGAATATTGTGACTAAATAAAAAATCGTAACTTGGGCTAAATTGATCTAAGGCAGTAAAAATGGCGGTTTTACTGTCTGTATATTGAACAATTTTTTCAATTACTTGCGGCCATAAATTCACATCTACAGCGGCATCATAAATACTGCCTATAATTTCGTGTTCTCGGTTATCCATTTTTATCCCCTTTATGCCTACTCCAGCCTGCATTACACTTATTTAATCATTTGTTTTTCTTATTATTCCAAGTAGCATAGTGGGTTTTATTCACAAAAAAAAGCAGTTTAAATACATATCACGCATTTAATAAATAAATGGAAAATGGCTAGGCAGTTTTGCTTTTTCATGCGTGCAAACTCTGAATTATAAAAACCACGTCATAAAAAAACCCCGTATCTGACGATACGAGGTTTTTGAAGTTTGGGTACGCTGATAATTACATCATGCCGCCCATACCACCCATTCCGCCCATGTCAGGCATTGCTGGTTTTTCTTCTGGGATTTCAGTGATCATACATTCAGTCGTCAACATTAAGCCCGCAACAGATGCAGCATGCTCAAGCGCAGAACGTGTTACTTTTGCAGGGTCAAGAATACCCATTTCAAGCATATCGCCATATTCAGAAGTTGCAGCGTTATAACCGTAGTTACCTTCACCGCTCTTCACTGCATTGATCACTACAGATGGCTCATCGCCTGCGTTTGCCACAATTTGACGAAGAGGCGCTTCAATTGCACGACGTAAAATGTTAATTCCGACATTTTGATCGTCATTTGCACCAGTTACACCGTCAAGTGCTTTCGCTGCGCGTACTAACGCAACACCACCACCTGCAACAACACCTTCTTCAACCGCAGCACGAGTTGCGTGAAGTGCGTCATCTACACGGTCTTTTTTCTCTTTCATTTCAACTTCAGTTGCCGCACCAATTTTGATCACTGCAACACCGCCCGCTAATTTAGCAACACGTTCCTGAAGTTTTTCTTTGTCGTATTCTGAAGTTGATTCTTCAATTTGCGCACGGATTTGTTGTACGCGCTCAGCAATTTGACCTGCATTGCCTGCACCATCCACAATCACGGTGTTTTCTTTAGATACTGTGACTTTGTGTGCAGTTCCCAAATGCTCTAGTGAAGTTTGCTCCAAAGACATACCAATTTCTTCAGAAATCACAGTTGCACCTGTCAAGATTGCGATATCTTGAAGCATTGCTTTACGACGATCACCAAAACCAGGCGCTTTCACCGCACATACTTTAATAATGCCGCGCATGTTGTTTACAACAAGTGTTGCCAACGCTTCGCCTTCTACATCTTCAGCGATAATCAATAATGGCTTACCTGTTTTCGCAACCGCTTCTAGCACTGTGATTAATTCACGAATGTTGCCCACTTTTTTGTCTACCAACAAAATGAATGGGTTTTCAAGTTCAGCAGTTAAAGTATCTTGTTTGTTGGCAAAGTATGGTGAGATATAACCACGATCAAACTGCATACCTTCTACAACGTCTAGTGAGTCTTCAAAGCCTGAACCTTCTTCAACGGTAATCACGCCTTCTTTGCCCACACGCTCCATTGCTTCTGCAATTAACTTACCTACAGTCGTATCAGAGTTTGCAGAAATCGAACCGACTTGTTCAATTGCTTTAGTATCTGATGCAGGTTTAGCCGTCGCTTTAATGTTTTCAACCACTGCTTTTACAGCAATGTCGATACCACGTTTCAAATCCATTGGGTTCATGCCCGCAGTTACAGATTTGATGCCTTCATTCAAAATCGCTTGTGCAAGTACAGTTGCAGTTGTTGTACCGTCACCTGCGATGTCGTTGGTTTTACTCGACACTTCACGAACCAACTGTGCACCCATGTTTTCAAATTTATCTTTTAGGGTGATTTCTTTAGCAACAGATACACCATCTTTAGTGATGTGCGGTGCACCGAAAGAACGGTCAATCACTACGTTACGGCCTTTAGGACCTAACGTTACTTTCACTGCATCTGCAAGGATGTTTACGCCTGCAATCATTTTTGTGCGGGCTGAATCACCAAATTTTACGTCTTTTGCTGACATGTTTGACTCCAAATATTTTTAAATAATGTTCAAATTGACTTTGAATAATGAGCGCTGAAATTAGCCTTCAAGTACCGCTAAAATGTCAGACTCTTTCATAATAAGAAGTTCTTCACCGTCTACTTTAACTGTGGTGCCTGCATACGTACCAAACAAGACTTTGTCGCCCACTTTAACGTCTAAAGCGCGCACGCCATTGTCTGTGATTTGACCATTACCTACTGCAATCACTTCACCTTGAGCTGGTTTTTCTGCAGCAGAACCTGGAAGCAAAATACCGCCAGCTGTTTTTGTTTCTTCTTCAACACGACGAATAACTACGCGGTCATGTAATGGACGAATGTTGCTCATAAATAACTCCATCAGACTAAGTCTATGTATAGATTCCTGATGACGACTTATTTATTCCATGTGTCATCATCAAAATAAATTTTAGATGACACAGTTGTGGGGATGGAAAAATTCGCTTCAAGGGGAAACGCTAAAAATATTTCAGTTTTTGTTGTTTTTTTAGACAAGTTGAGTGGATCAACCTTTTATTCTGTGTTTTGCAGCCACAACACGAATTGTTTTTGTTCTACATCATAGATGTAATGCTGCACATCACCATTATTGCAGACTATATTTAAGCTATTCGGCATACCTTGATGCAAACGCTGTGAAATTGCAGTTCCTGCATGAATATCGAGTACAGGATGTGCTGCACCAAGTGCATAGATTTGATTGAGGTCATATACAGCAGGCTGGTGTAAATGACCATGTAGCAAGGCATGCAAGCCGTTTTTACTCCATTGCTCCAACGCAATACGTCCCAACACAGGACAATCTTTAATACCGTGCACATTATCGGGCGGTGTATAGAACGGCTGATGCGCCACCAAAATTTTTAACTTATTGCTGGGCGCAATTTGCAATAAGGCGTCGATCTCCTGAATTTGATTCAAAGAAATATGCCCACGAGTATGAAAACGTCGCCGAATACTGTTCACCCCTATCACATAAAAATGGGCAGTTTCCAAAATTGTTTCCATACGGCCAAAAAATAGCTGATACCGTGCAAACGGACTAAAAAAACGATTCCAAAGGTGATATAGCGGAATATCGTGATTACCTGGCACAACCAAATACGGTAAATTCAAACTGTCTAAAAAATGCTTACAGGCATAAAATTGTGCGTAGCGTGCACGTTGGGTTAAATCTCCACTGACCACGACCGCTTCAGGTCGCATACTGGCACACAGTTGTTGCACTGCCTGCATACAAGCCACATTTTCAGTGCCAAAGTGCAAATCAGACAGATGCAGCAGCATGTGGCACCTTAATCTTTAATGCATTTTTCAATACTGAAATACGCAGCGGCGGACGCATTTTGACAATTTCTCCATCAAGCGCCACGGTCAGTTGTGGGCGTTTACTATGAATGACCACCTGCTCTGCTGCAAAACTGTACATATCATTGGCTTGCTCAGCCTTCCCCTGAATTAATTGCCACAGAATTTTAAACAAAGTCAATTTATCAGACTTTGCCACGGCAACACCTGCGACTTTGCCTGCTGCAGCAGCTTTGGCAATACGTAAATTCATTTCAGACAGTTGCAATTGATTATTCCCAAAGAAAATGAGCGGCGTTTTCAGCGGATAGCGCTTTGTATCGACCTCAATTTCTAATTTTAATTCTTTACGGTCACGCAGCAGTACATCTAAAGCCGAGGTGTAGGCATGTAAAGGAAAGCGTCCTAAATAACGGTTATAACGCTCACGTTTTTGAATAAATAAAGGGTATAAACCCAAACTGGCATTATTTAAATAGATGTGTTGATTGATTTGTGCCACATGCACAGCACGCGTACTGCCAGTTGCGATGACATGCGCTGCTTCAATTAAATCTAGCGGAATATTCAGTAAGCGCGCTACATAATTAAACGTGCCCAAAGGCAAAATACCCATGGGGATAGATGTCCCTTTTAACTTTGCAGCAACCGCATTTAAAGTACCATCTCCACCCGCTGCAACCACAACACCGCTTAACTGCGCTGCTTGATGCCGTGCTAACACCTGTTGCATTAACGCATCAAAGCCCGTACTCGCCCCAATATCAAAAGATTGAATTTCGAAGCCATGCTGCGATAAAACGTGCAACAACTCTTCATAAATATCGTCTTTATGATTAGCATGAAATCCAGATTTTTGATTATAAACAATCGATAAGGGCTGTAGCTGCATAAACCTCTGTGCCATTTTTTAAAGCTTTTGTTCTAATTTCAGTCAATTGATACGGAATGAAAAGCAGCTTTATGTAAAATTCAAATGATGACCATTCATTAAATCAATGACAAACCGATCAAAAAATCCCAACTCAACACATTGAATTATATAAAAATAATTTAAATAAATAATGTCCATCAAATATTTAAATAATAAAAAATGCAGCAACCAAAAAATGTAAGCATATGTTTAATATACAGTATTATTAATTTATCCAAACTTTTTTATCAGAAAGCCAAATCATGCCTAAGTCTTATTTTTTTTATGATTTTGTGCTTTAATACAGCCACTTTTTTTTCATATTTCATCTGAACCATGTACCCCATCGTTCAGATTGTACTTTGTACACGACTTGTACACATTTAAGATAGGCCTCACCATGACCCAAGTGAACGCACCAGAATTCGTTCGTCACCCTAAGCTTATTGCATGGGTTGAAGAAATTGCAAAGTTAACGAAACCAGCAAAAATTGAATGGTGTGACGGTAGCGCAGAAGAATATCAACGTCTAATCGACTTGATGATCGCTAACGGCACCATGCAAGCATTAAACCAAGAAAAACACCCTGGTTCGTACCTTGCAAATTCAGATCCTTCTGACGTTGCTCGTGTTGAAGACCGTACTTACATCTGCTCTGAAAACAAAGAAGATGCTGGTGCGACGAACAACTGGGAAGCGCCAGCTGAAATGCGCGCTAAATTAAACGGTTTATTCGACGGTTCAATGGCTGGTCGTACCATGTATGTGGTTCCATTCTCTATGGGCCCATTAGGTAGCCACATTGCGCACATCGGTATTGAATTAACTGACTCTCCTTATGTTGCTGTCAGCATGTCTAAAATGGCTCGTATGGGTAAAGCTGTTTATGACGTATTGGGCACAGATGGCGAATTTGTTCCTTGCGTACACACTGTGGGCGCACCATTGGCTGAAGGCGAAAAAGACGTTGCTTGGCCATGTAACAAAGAAAAATACATCGTACATTATCCAGAAACTCGTGAAATCTGGTCGTATGGTTCTGGTTACGGCGGTAACGCATTATTGGGTAAAAAATGCTTAGCGCTTCGTATTGCTTCTGCAATGGGCCGTGAACAAGGCTGGTTAGCAGAACACATGCTTATTTTAGGCGTGACCAATCCACAAGGCGAAAAACACTACATCGCTGCAGCATTCCCTTCTGCATGTGGTAAAACCAACTTTGCGATGTTAATTCCACCTGCAGGTTACGAAGGCTGGAAAATTGAAACTGTAGGTGACGATATTGCTTGGATCAAACCAGGTGAAGATGGTCGCTTATATGCAATTAACCCAGAAGCTGGTTTCTTCGGTGTTGCTCCTGGTACAAACACCAAGACTAACCCGAACTGTATGGCAACTCTGCACAAAGACGTGATTTATACCAACGTTGCTGTGACTGACAACGGCGAAGTATGGTGGGAAGGTCTATCTAAAGAAGTTCCTACAAACCTAACCAACTGGAAAGGTCAACCACACACTGGCGCAGAAAAAGCAGCTCATCCAAATGCGCGCTTCACTGTTGCAGCAGGTCAATGCCCTTCTATCGATGCTGACTGGGAAAATCCAGCAGGTGTTCCAATTTCAGCGTTCATCTTCGGTGGTCGTCGTGCAGACACAGTGCCTCTAATTTCAGAAGCATTTGACTGGGTAGATGGCGTATATAAAGCAGCAACGATGGGTTCTGAAACTACTGCAGCAGCCGTTGGTCAACAAGGTATTGTACGCCGCGACCCATTTGCAATGCTTCCATTTGCTGGTTACAACATGGCAGACTACTTCTCTCACTGGTTAGAAATGGGTGAGAAAGTTGGCGAAAAAGCAAAAGCTGCAGGCAACAAATTACCAGGTATTTACAACGTAAACTGGTTCCGTCGTGATGCAGAAGGCAACTTCGTATGGCCTGGTTTTGGTCAAAACATGCGTGTTCTTGAGTGGATCATTGATCGTTGCGAAGGTCGTGCAGATGCAGTTGAAACACCAATTGGTCGCGTTCCGACTTATGAACAATTGAACTGGACTGGTTTAGATTTCACTAAAGAACAATTTGAAACTGTTACAGCGCAAGACAAAGAACAGTGGATCAAAGAGTTAGAAAGCCACACTGAGTTATTCAACAAACTTGGTGAGCGCCTACCTGCTGCATTGAAAGCACGTCAAGCTGCTTTACTTGAAGCGGTTAAATCTGCGTAATTCAACGCTGATTGCTAAGAAAAGGTCACTTCGGTGACCTTTTTTATTGCCCTAATATTTTAGTTGCTAAAAACATCAACATTCCAGCTTCAACATCCCCCGCTGATGTGTAAATACTAAATAATACGAAGATTCAAGGTAAAAACATGACATCATCAAAACACACTTATCACCCCCAATATAGACAGCCTACCACATCACCAACAAAGCCATGCTTTGTCCACTCAGCTATGGCATACTTAAAACAAGAATGAAATGACATCAAAACATGAGACATGATCATGAATAAAACCATGAAGAATACAATGATTATTTTGGCTATGACGGGACTTGGGTTAGGTTTATCCGCTTGTCAAAGTTTGCCTGAGCAAAACGAGAATAGTTTTATTGGCTATAAAGTCGAAAGCAAAACTGATCGCAACGCAGTATTAGCCTACACTCTTGCAGGACGTCAAAACCAACAGCGCGATGAAAGTAAATTACAGCGTGCCTGCCAAAAAGAACTTGGTGCGCATAAAACTTATCAATTGCGGATTTTAAGTATTAATGAAGTGGTGAATCCTGCAGCCAACCAACAAGACCCGTATGGTCGCCAACTTGGGCAAAGCCGCACCTCTATTGGCTTATCGAACACACCTGAGCTACATAGCAGTGAAAACTATGCTACACGTCAGGCCTTAGATGCTCGCCCAAGCACACTGCGCATTGTGCGTTATAGCTGCAATTAATTCGCGCCACAAAACTGGCTTCCTATAAGACGTGATGAGTTATCGCGTCTTATAAAAACTCACATTACGGAACTCTTTGGCTTCATCCAAATCTGGCCATGTGGTCGCGCTGCGTTCATCTATTTTTATATATTGTGGATGACTAAAGTTTTTCACTCGGCTGTCTGCCACCCAAACTTCTGGGGCGAACTTTAAGAACTCATCTAAAAAAAAGCGATTGCATTGATCATAAAGTACATCGGCAGCCAACAATACATCCACTTGTTCTGCTTTGTATAGATCATCTAAATATTCAAGCACCACATCATTCAATTCAGCATTGGCTCGACAGGCTGCAAGGCTAATGGGGTCAATATCACAACAAATTACCCGTTTGGCACCTGCCATTTTTGCAGCAATCGCCACCACGCCCGAACCTGCACCAAAGTCTAAAACGACTTTATTTTTTACTTGCTGCGGTTCTGCCAATAACCATTGCGCCATTGCAAGTCCTGAAGCCCAACAGAAAATCCAGTACGGCGTATCATTCCAAATACGACGAATCACTTCATCATCTAGCTTGTCGGTAGGAAATACTGGTGGAATAAGCCAAAGTGAAATAGGCGTTTCAGGCAATTGCTGTGCCAGTAATTCACAATTTGGAATTACATCATGTAAAGCATCTAAAAGATGTTCAGGGGCTTTAGGAAATTGAAAGGTACAGCTCATTGGATTTTTATTCGTTCTAATTTAAAAAGTTCCCTCTGCTTTTTTAAAGGAGAGGGGGCATTCATTATTTTTACAATGAATTCCCCACTCTTTTTTAGGAGAGTTAGGGAGAGAATTTTTAAGCCCTCATCCCAGCCTTCTCCCTGAGCCGTATACGGCGCAAGAGAAGGAGCATCCATTATTTTCACAATGAATTTCCCCTCTCCTGAGCAAAATTTAAAGCACTGCTTTTAAATTGAAGCGCAAGAGAGGGTTAGGGAGAGGTCTTCATCAACCTAACGCTTTCTCAGCCGCTTCAACCGTTTGACGAATCAAAGTTGTAATCGTCATTGGGCCAACGCCACCTGGTACAGGCGTATATGCAGAAGCAATCTCTTCAATGCCTTGCAATTGGATATCACCAACACCACCGCCATCACGTGGATGGAAGCCTGCATCAACAACCACAGCGCCTGGTTTGATCCAGTCTTTTTGAATCAATTCAGCTTTACCAACCGCACCAACAATAATGTCCGCTTGTTTCACAAAACTTGCAAGATCTTGGGTACGTGAATGGCAAATGGTTACTGTTGCATTGGCTTCAAGAAGCATCGCAGCCATTGGTTTACCTAAAATTGCCGAACGCCCCACAACAACGGCATGTTTGCCTGCAATTTCAATGTTTTTTTCTTTAAGAATGGTCATAATGCCTGCAGGTGTTGCAGAACCATATGCAGCTTCGCCCATTGCCATACGACCATAACCTAAACAGGTCACACCATCTACGTCTTTTGCAAGTGAAATCGCATCAAAACAAGCACGCTCATCAATTTGCGCAGGAACTGGGTGTTGCAACAAAATACCATGCACATCAGGATTGGCATTCAATTTTTCAATTTCTGCCAATAATTGTTCTGTGGTGGTTTCTGTTGGCAATTCTACTTTTAAAGAATCCATGCCCACACGACGGCAAGCATTGCCCTTCATGCGTACATAAGTTGCAGATGCACCGTCATCACCGACCAAAATAGTCGCTAGAATTGGGGTACGACCTGATTTTGCTTTTAACGCTTCTACACGTGTTAACAGATCAGCTTCAATTTGTTTTGCCAATGCACGACCGTCTAAAATTAATGCCACGGCACATCTCCAAATGTTGATATGAATCAATTTTGCAAATAATACATGATTATTTAGACTATTTTATTCTATATGTCGAATTAATGTGCATCTGCTCATTTAATAGTATTGTTTTTTTTTCAGAGCTTGCTAATATACGCATCAACAAGACGTGGCGGGGTGGCAGAGTGGTCATGCAGCGGACTGCAACTCCGTGGACGCCGGTTCGATTCCGACCTCCGCCTCCAATCTTGTAAAACTATGCCCGAGTGGTGAAATCGGTAGACACAGGGGATTTAAAATCCCCCGCCCACAAAGCGTGCCAGTTCGAGTCTGGCCTCGGGCACCATTTTAAAACACATTAAAATGGTGCAAGTAAAGAACCCAGCATTTAGCTGGTTTTTTTATGCCTGCGATTTAGCCCTCTCCTATCCATATTCATTTCTCTGTATGACCTGCCTATGAAGCCCCAACAAGCACTGCTTTATGTGCAGCAATTACAGCAACAATACCCTGCTGCATTTAAAAGAAATATTTTGTTTTATGGTTTTATTCAAAGCAAAGGCATGCTGGATGATTGGAAAGAAATGATTCCATGGGTCTTGGCCTGCCTGATTTTTATTCCTATTTCAATCAGTCTGGCGCACGGGATTCAAAACTTTGCACCGCAGTACGATGCCTTTCAAGCCAAGGCATTGGCGATTTTAGCCATCATGTTAGGTTTTATGCTGCTTCTATCTTATGTGTTGTATCAAGTTAAACACAGTTCGGCATCGTGGTATCAACTACAGCAACATGCCACCATAAAAATAGCAGTATTGATTCTGCTACAAGCGGTAAATTTCGCCTATTTTCAGAGTGCAATTCTGCAAGGGATTTTATTCTTTTTCTGCATCAGTTTTGGTTTTGTACGTTTCTATAAAGAGAATATGTTCCGTGACCACATAAGCCTTGAACAAAAATATTGCTTAACGCAATTTCGCCGTGCTGCGTATTGGTCATATCGTCAAGCTGCTAAAATTCAATATCGGATGTATTTTTCCAATAAAAATAGCCCTCGTTTTGCCCAATTGAATCAGCAATATCAACATGCAATTCAGTTACATCAACAACTGATGCAGGTTGAACACAATTTATGTAAAAGCATTAAATACATAGATTTAGACAGTTATATTCAAGATAAACTCGATTAAAAACCTCCGCTTAATCATCAAAAAAAACCGAGCAACTTAGACTCGGTTTTCTGTAAATATCACACCAATTTTAAGCAGTTTTAGCGACATCAATGATTGGTTTTAAGTCTACACCATACTTCTGTTGATGACCACGCGTATCATCGAGTTTGTATTCACGTGCCTTAACCGTATCTATAAACTTCCAATCTGCAACCACTTGCGCACGATCAAAAGTCACCGTTAAATAACCACGTTGATTTAAGTTGCAATAATCTAGTTCATCAATCAGTTCTTGAAAGGCATATTCCAAGGCTGCCATTTCGTCTGCAGGCACATTTAAGTAATACTCAATTCCGGGCGATGATACCGAGCTGGTCGCGAATTCCAACCCAACCTCATGATTTGTTTCATGTGTATGCAAGGTTGCAGCCCAAGCATTGTGAGTATCACCTGCCAACACCACTGCTTTTTTCCCAAGTTGCTGCAATGTCCCATACACAACTTCTCGCTCGTAGGCATAACCATCCCAAGCATCGAGGTTATAAGGTGCAACCGCATACAAACGTGACTTATCTACTGCTGTCAAAGTTGGATCATTCGCTTTTAAACGCAATTTCAGCGTGACCAATTCTGTAATTTTCTGCTTCATTTGTGCAAGTGTTTCAGGTTGCTGATCACCATTGGTGATTTTCGCTAAAGGCAATAACAGTTCTTGTGGAATCAGTATTTTCGCCATCAACACTTGTTGAGCCAAAACATTCCAAGTAGCCTTAGACTGCCCCAACTGCTTTTGCAACCATTCTCGTTGAACTCCACCCATCAATGTGCGTTGATCACTAAATAAATCTGCCTGAAATTTAGCAGCATCAATACCTTCTGCCGTCATATAGTTAGCATAATCTAATTGCTTATGACGCGCCAAAATACGCGTATCCAGCATCATCAAATTCACCAAACCACCAAAATCAAACTGGCGATAAATATTCAAATGATCATTTTCTGCAACTGGACGAATTGGCATCCACTCGAAATAAGCCTGTAATGCGGCAATTTTACGTTCTATAAAGCTGCCTTCACCTTCTTGATGATTATCTGCACCCGCTTCCCAAGTATCATTACTGAGTTCATGGTCATCCCAAATGACAATAAATGGATGGCGTTGGTGAGCAGTCTGCAAATCAGCATCGGTACGATATAAAGCATAACGTTTACGATAATCATCTAACTTGATAATTTCTTTATCATTGTCTGCAGCAAAGGTACGTCCTAACTGTTTTGCATCGTCAGTCGCGTAGCCACCTTGTCCATATTCATAAATATAATCACCCAAGTGAATAATCACATCCAGATTGTTTTCCTGTGCAATTTCTTTATACACATGAAAATAACCTGCGGGATAGTTCGAGCAAGAACAGACCGCAAATTTCACTTGATCGCTGCGTTGTGGCAAGGTTTTGGTCTGTCCTATAGCAGAAACCGTATTACCAAAGCGGAAACGGTAATAATATTTAGTCCCTGTCTGCAAACGATCTGCATCGACCTTTACAGTAAAATCTTGCGCTGCACTGGTTTGTACTTTGCCTGTGTTTACTAATTGCTTAAACACCTCATCGCTAGCAATTTCCCAAACCACTTCAATGCGCGCTGCTGTATCACTTGGCGTTACACGTGTCCATAAAATGATACGGTCATGCAGCGGATCACCACTGGCGACACCATGCAAAAACTGCACCTTTAATGCATTTTCTGCTGTATTTTCATTGTCATCACCACATGCAGTTAATGCGACTGGCAATGACAACGCCCCAAAACCAGCCAAACTTTTTTGAATCAACTCTCGGCGAGTTAAGCGAATGTTCATGAATATTCCTTTTATTTTTCTTGAGCGCTCAACATAGAAATTTATGATTTCGCTTTGATCTCAAATTCATGAAATATTGATGACAAAAGCAGAAATATACTGCAAACCGAACTTTTTTCAAGCTAATAAGTTGAATTGATTGAAAAGAAAGCAATTGTAAATAAATTTACTTGCCAAGATTTATTTCGTCCTCTATTATTGCGCACATGCCCGAGTGGTGAAATCGGTAGACACAGGGGATTTAAAATCCCCCGCCCTCAAAGCGTGCCAGTTCGAGTCTGGCCTCGGGCACCATTTTAATGAATCAAATCATTCAAATGGTGCAAATAAAGAACTCCAGCATTAAGCTGGTTTTTTTATGCCTAAAAAATATAATATTGAAAACGATAACACTTATGTGCCGATGATTTGAAATGTCTCTACAACGCTTTATCTTCTCTTTCAAATGGGTGATCTGTTTATGCTGCTTGCTCAGTTTTGCAAGCCATGCACAAAATCCCAGCCTTGAGTCAGCAACCGAATCCGTAAACCCAATTGAAACTGATGCAGAATTTTATGATGTTTTTGCAGGAACATTGCAATATAAAAATCAAGAATTACAATTACGTCGTTGCAGCTTAGGCAACAATTTATATTTATTAAATTTCCAAAATCCTGAAGAAGAAAAGCAACTCAAAACTTTGCTGCAACAAAATACAAAGTTTTGGGTCAATTTAATTGCACAGCCGAATGAACATAATGGGCTATATACGTTGAATGTTCGGGAAATTGCAGAACTACATACACAGCAAAGTTGCCATTTGGATGATGTTTTAGATGATTTATTGAATCACCCATAAATTAAAGCTGAAAGAGAGTGACCTATCACCACTCTCTCGTTGCAATCAACTCTTCCATTTCAATCTCGAAATAGCCTTGATCTTGCAGCACCATCATCATCGCCTCAGCAATATAATCTGCTGCGGTATCGTCCAAATCTGAATCCAGATCTTCAAATTGTGGTTTCATTTTATTAATGGCTTGCACGGTCTGATCTGCAAAATGATAAATATCCGTTTCAGATAAATTGGATTTAGACACGTGTTTTGCAAACTGTTGAATCAGTTGTTTTAACTCAGCAACTAAAATATCAGGATAAAACTCATCATCAAACATCGGGAGAAGTAAATCTGCAAACATACAGGCACTCAAAAATACAGAGATTCAAGCGTGCCTATATAGCATAAGCAAGGCTTTAATTCTAGCTTCGCCCCAATTTGCATACTGCGATTAATTTGCCAACTGCATTGCTTGCCAGACTTTAATGGCGTCAGACATGGCTTTCACATCATGCGCACGCACCATACAAGCACCTTGCTGAATACTGAGTAAATGTGCCGCTACAGAACCAACTGCACGCTGTGTTGGCTCTGCCCCACCCAAAGCTTCACCAATAAAGCGTTTACGGGACAATGCCGATAAAATTGGATACCCCATACCATTAAGTTGATGCAACTCATTTAACAATTTCAGATTCTGTTGTGCATTTTTCGCAAAACCAAAACCTGGATCAATCATGATATTTTCAGGCTTGACCCCTACCGCCAAAGCATCAGCGACACGTTGCTGCAATTCTGCAATCACATCTGCAGTGACATCATCATATTGATCTAAATTGTTCATGGTGGTCGGTTCACCACGCATGTGCATAATAATCACGGGGATATTTAACTCAGCAGCTGTTTGCAACGCATTTGGACGGGTCAGCGCACGTACATCATTCCAGATATGCGCCCCCGCAGCTACGGCAGCACGAATCACTTCAGGCTGTGACGTATCAATCGAAAGCACTACATCATAAGTAGATAAGGCTTCCGCCACAGGAACCACACGACGAATTTCTTCTTCTACACTCACAGGACTTGCCCCCGGACGTGTAGACTCACCGCCAATATCAATCACGGTTGCACCTTCGGCTATCATTTCCAAAGCACGCGCCACAGCAGCATCTTTTTCATTATGTCGCCCACCATCACTAAACGAGTCTGGTGTCACATTTAGAATTCCCATCACATGCGGCTGAGATAAATCTAAACGCAAACGTCCACATTGCAATACACGTTTGGGTAATGGCATTAGCTGCATGCTGGTCTTCCTTTCAATTTGAAAAGCTTATTTTAACAAGGCTAATTTTAAAGATGTGGAATTCTTTTCGATGAGCGTCAACAGACCTCAATATTCCGGTCACAACTGCACATAAACCACACGAATAAAAAAAAGAGCCTTTATACAAAGACTCTTTTTTAACATCATGTGAGCTGATTAGCTCGCTGGTAATGGTGGCGGTGTGCTTGGACCATCGGTTGGTGTTACATCAATCACAGGATTGTCTGCAATATACACCTTCGGTGGCTGTGGCTCACGACCTTCCATAATGTCACGGATTTGGTCACGATCAATGGTTTCCCATTCCAACAATGCTTTTACCATTGCGTGGGCAATGTCTTGGTTATTTTCCAAAATATCGCGGGCAACTTTATATTGCTCATCAATAATACGACGAACTTCAGCATCCACTTGTTGCTGGGTGGCTTCAGAAATCGTACGGCTGCCTAAACTACCCATGAATGATTGTTGTGTATCGTCTTCATAGACCATTACGCCTAACTTGTCAGACATACCGTATTTGGTCACCATCGCACGTGCTAATTTAGTCGCACGCTCAAAGTCATTCGATGCACCTGTCGACATTTGATTAATAAAGACTTCTTCTGCAATACGACCACCAAACAAGATAGACAAGTCGTTCAGCATTTTGTCTTTATAATGGCTAGTTTGGTCATGTTCAGGCAATTGCCATGTCACACCCAATGCCCAGCCACGCGGCATAATCGTTACTTTATGCACAGGGTCTGTACCCGGCAGCATTTCAGCAACAATCGCATGACCTGCTTCATGATAAGCCGTTGCACGACGTTCTTCTTCACGCAGCACCATCGACTTACGTTCAGGGCCCATATACAACTTATCTTTAGCATCTTCAAAGTCGTGCATATCCACCGTATTTTTATTACGACGGGCAGCAAACAATGCAGCTTCATTCACAAGGTTCGCCAATTGCGCACCAGAGAAGCCTGGTGTACCACGTGCCAAGACTTTGACATCTACACCTGTAACTGAAGGCAGTTTTTTCAAGTGAACATTCAGAATTTGCTCACGACCTTTAATGTCTGGCAAGCCAACCATTACTTGACGGTCAAAACGACCTGGACGCAATAAAGCTTTATCCAGTACATCGGCACGGTTTGTCGCAGCGATAACAATAATGCCTTCATTGCCTTCAAAACCATCCATTTCAACAAGCATTTGGTTAAGTGTTTGCTCACGTTCATCGTGACCACCACCTGTACCTGAACCACGGTGACGACCTACCGCATCAATCTCATCAATAAAGATGATACATGGTGCATGGCGTTTAGCTTGCTCAAACATATCACGAACACGAGAAGCACCTACACCCACGAACATTTCAACGAAGTCAGAACCAGAAATGCTGAAGAATGGAACTTTGGCTTCGCCTGCAATGGCTTTGGCCAATAAGGTTTTACCTGTACCCGGTGGACCTACCATCAACACACCTTTAGGAATAGTTGCACCTAAACGCTTGAATTTAGCAGGGTCTTTTAAGAAATCTACAATTTCAACCACTTCTTGTTTTGCTTCGTCACAACCTGCTACATCGGCAAATGTGACTTTAATTTGGTCTTCAGACAACATTTTGGCTTTAGATTTACCAAAGCTCATCGGGCCGTTTTTACCACCTGCACCGCCACCCATGTTGCGCATAAAGAACATGAATAACAAAATGATTAAAAGTACAGGGAAACTTGCGATCAATAGTTGCATTAACAAACCTTGACGTTGAGGTGCAGTACCTTCAACAACAACGTTGTTTTTAATCAGATTCGGCATCAGTTCAGGATCTTGAACTGCTGGACGAATGCTTTCAAAGGACGAGCCGTTGACTTTTTCGCCACTAATTCTTTCGCCATCAATTGTGACTTGCTTAATTTGACCAGCATTCACCGCTGTAACGAACTCTGAATAGTTCATTGCAGTTGGCTTTTCACTGTTATTGATGTTGCTGAAAATTAGAATCAGCACACCAAGTATAATCAGCCACAATACGGCATTCTTGAAGAGATCGCTCAAAGCTTTATTCCCATATCAATCTAATTTGATCATGCCCGTTACTGGGTGACCTTTCATTCAAAAAGCTGAAGATCAGCTAGACAATTCATTAAAAACGTACAAAATGCACAATTTTTAACGGCTTGGCAAGTAAACTTTATTTAGACGCTTTTTTACGTCCTTGTCCAATAAGGAATACTTCTTTGGAACGCGCCCGTGAAGCAGCGGGTTTTGCTGTCTTTAGAACATCAAAACTGCCCACGACCTGTTTACGAAATTCGTCAAACCCCGAACCTTGGAACACTTTGACCACAAACTGGCCATTGGGTCCCAATACACGGTTGGCAAAATCGAGCGCCAACTCGCATAAGTAAATTTGACGCGGTTGATCTACAGCTTTATTACCTGATGTATTGGGGGCCATATCGGAAATTACAACGTCTACCGTGCGTCCGTTTAAAATATTTAACAATTTTTCGAACACTTCTTCTTCGCGGAAGTCACCTTGTAAAAAGGTCACATCTGGTAATGCGTCCATTTCCAAAATATCGGAAGCGATCACCAAACCTTTGTCGCCGACAAGTTTCCCTGCGATTTGCGACCAACTGCCTGGTGCTGCTCCCAAGTCCACCACCGTCATGCCAGGTTTGATCAGTTTATATTTTTCTTGAATCTCAAGTAGTTTGTATGCAGCACGTGCACGATACCCTTCTTTTTGCGCTCTTTTCACAAAGGGATCATCTAGGTGCTCTCTCATCCACGCACGACTACTTTTGGATAACTTTTGGTTGGTAATGCGTGTTGCCATAACTCTCTTAGTAACGAATAGCCATCTAAATTGCGATTGTACGTGAAAATTAGCAAGCTTGCAGTAGACATCTGTATCTAAATGCCAATAACTGACAAGTTTTTTCTATTAAATCCATCGCTTATTTCTGTACTGTGGCATAAAAAACCACACTCATCACTAATGGATAAACCTAAGCAAATGTTCAATTTTGATATTTTTGTACTGCTGCAAGATCGCGGATTATTTGCATAGAATTTACAGCGTTTCAAATTGGCTTTTGTTATACTAAGCCGTTTTTAAAATTAGGTTATCTTTATGGCGGCTCTCTCTATTCAGGAACGCAAGCGTTTACGTCAAATTGGTCATGCACTTAACCCTGTAGTGATGGTTGGCGGTCAAGGTTTGACTGAAAATGTAATTGAAGAAACCAACCGTGCTTTAAACGATCACGAATTGATTAAAGTTAAAATTGGTGGTGAAGACCGTGAAGTACGTGCAGCTGTAATTACTGAAATTGCTGCAGCAACAGGTTCTGAAGTGGTACAAACAATTGGTAAAATTGCTTTACTTTATAAAAAAGCAGCAAAACAAAATGCCAAGTTGTCAAATTTAGTTCGTCACGCTCATTTGTCTAACTAAGCTTATATGGCAAGTTACGAACTCAGCGCCTTTGATCGTCAGTTTCAAGCGATTTCTTTGGTCGGTGCAATTGAACAACAAAGTCCGTTTAGCTTAAATGTAGGTTATTGGCTGCGTGATCCGAATCAATGGGTCGAATGGCCTGCATTGGTAGCTTCACATCCACGTCAGGACTTTTTGTGGAAACAGACCTGCTTTGAAATTTTCATTGGCGTTCAGGGCGAAGATTTTTATCGTGAAATCAATCTCTCCCCTTCTCAAGCTTGGCAAGCCTATGCCTTTGAAGAATATCGTTATCCTGAGCAAATGCCACCTGTGGCCGCTTATGATATTGAGTTGAATCAGCTAAAACGTACGCATTACGGTTTAAATGTCAGTTTGGATTTAACCGAATTTATACTGAAACATAAACTGAAATGGACAGATTTGTTTATTGGGCTCACAGCTGTATTAAAAACCAGTCAGGGCGAGCAGTTTTATGCCATGCAACACAGCAGCCCTGCCGCCGATTTTCACAATAAGCGCGATTGGCTACATCAGTTCTAACTGTGATTAATAGTAGTTTAGATTGAAACAACTAGTTTTTGGTTTGAGCAAGAAATTTAAATAAAAAAGTGAGGCGCATGACCTCACTTTTTTTTATGGCTGAATCAGCAACAGATTAAACTGGATTATGCTTGATCAGTTTCATCATTAGTTTCAGTTTTTGATGGATTTACTTTTTTCCACGCTTCTAGTGTGTGCTCTTTAGAACGCTTAAAAGTTTCAGCCAATTGATCTTTGTGTTTTACTGAAATGCTGCTGACATCTTCTTTCAACTCTTTACCAAGTTTAGAAAGATCTTCAATAATTGCGCTAAATTCAGTTTTTACAAAGTCTTTTAATTCACCCAAATCTTTAGGTGAACTGCCAAATTGTGCTTTTAAAGCTTCAATTTTTTGCAACACATCTTGCTTTAACTGACCCAATTGCTCTTGCACGCTGGCATTGAGTTGTTTTGCTTCGGCTTGAAGTTTTTCTTGCGTTTCTGCAACCACATCAAGCACCTGCTCTTTGGCATCATGCGTTACTTTTTCAAGCTTTTCAGCGCCTTCACTTACTGCTTTGATTGCACTGTTTTGTGGTTCAGTGGCTGATTTATCTTGTTCAGTCATTCGCTTTTACCCAAGGTCGTTGTTGTTTATAAATTAAGCATAAGGCAATTTAGACTCAAATGGGTTTTGGATTGTCTAACAATCGTAGATTGCTTACATTTGGACTACACGCTAAAACATAAACCTAGCAAAAAAAGCAAGTCTTTTATCTTACATATTCGTTAGATTCACAATGGACTTTTGGCGAGCTCATGCGTATAATGCAATGTTAAGTTCAAGCGAGCAGACATAGGAGGGTAGGTTTAAATATTGACCTTCCTTTTTTTTCGTCTACTCGCTTTTTTACAGCCCTATTTTTGTGGTTTTAGTTCAGGAGCTTTGGTTTGAGCACCCCCGCCATTTTAGCCCTCGCCGACGGTACAATCTTTAAAGGTACGTCTATCGGTGCAATGGGAAGCACGACTGGTGAAGTCGTTTTTAACACTGCCATGACTGGCTATCAAGAAATTTTGACCGACCCGAGTTATGCACAACAACTTGTGACTTTAACTTACCCACATATTGGGAACACTGGTTGCAATGATGAAGATGTTGAGTCAGGTCGAATTCATAAAGTATGGGCAAACGGTTTAATTATCCGTGATTTGCCTTTATTACACAGTAACTTCCGTTCTACTCAATCTTTAGGCGAATACTTACAACAACACAATGTTGTTGCAATTGCCGATATTGATACCCGTAAATTGACCCGTATTTTACGTTCCAAAGGTGCGCAAAACGGTTGTATTCTTGCTGGTGAAAATATCACTGAAGAAGAAGCAATTGCAAAAGCACGTGCATTTGGCGGCTTAAACGGCTTGGATCTTGCAAAAGTATGCTGCGACCCTGAAGGTTTTGAATGGACTGAAGGTTCATGGGAACTTGGCAAAGGCTTTACTCAACCTGAACTTAAATATCATGTGGTTGCATACGATTACGGTGTCAAAACCAACATCCTGCGTATGCTCGCAGACCGCGGTTGCAAATTAACCGTTGTTCCTGCACAAACCCCTGCTGAAAAAGTCCTTGCGTTAAACCCAGATGGCATTTTCTTGTCAAATGGCCCTGGCGATCCTGCTGCATGTGACTACGCAATTGAAGCTGTAAAAACAATTGTAGAAACCACGAATATTCCTGTATTTGGTATCTGTTTAGGTCACCAAATTCTTGCACTTGCATCAGGTGCAAAAACAATGAAAATGCCGCACGGTCACCACGGCGCAAACCATCCTGTACAGAACTTAGAAACTGGTACAGTGATGATTACTTCTCAGAACCACGGCTTCGCGGTAGATGAAAGCACCTTACCAAGCAATGTATGTTCAACGCATCGTTCATTGTTCGATGGCACAAACCAAGGTATTCATCGTACAGACAAGCCTGCATTTAGCTTCCAAGGTCACCCAGAAGCAAGTTCAGGTCCACATGACTGCGCACTCTTGTTCGATCATTTCATCGAACTTATTGAAGCCGCTAAGAAGTAATTAAGGAGCGAAATAATGCCTAAACGTACGGATATTAAAAGCATCTTAATTATTGGTGCTGGTCCTATTGTTATTGGTCAGGCTTGTGAGTTTGACTATTCTGGTGCTCAAGCATGTAAAGCGCTGCGTGAAGAAGGTTACCGCGTTATTTTGGTAAACTCGAACCCTGCGACCATCATGACTGACCCTGCAATGGCAGATGCAACTTATATCGAGCCAATCACTTGGCAGACTGTTGCAGCAATCATTGAAAAAGAACGTCCAGATGCAGTACTTCCGACCATGGGTGGTCAAACTGCATTGAACTGTGCGCTTGCATTAGATGCCAACGGTATTTTAGCCAAATACAATGTTGAATTAATTGGTGCAACCAAAGACGCGATTGAAAAAGCCGAAGACCGTAAATTGTTTGATGAAGCAATGCGCAAAATTGGTCTTGAGTGTCCAAAAGCAGCAATTGCTGAATCTATGGAAGAAGCACTTGAGATTCAATCTCGCTTTGGCTTCCCTGTGATTATTCGTCCATCATTCACCATGGGTGGTTCTGGTGGCGGTATCGCATATAACAAAGAAGAATTCCTTGAAATCTGTGAACGCGGTTTCGATCTTTCTCCAACCAAACAATTATTGATTGATGAATCACTTATTGGTTGGAAAGAATATGAGATGGAAGTTGTACGTGATAAAAACGACAACTGTATCATCGTATGTTCAATCGAAAACTTTGACCCAATGGGCGTGCACACTGGTGACTCAATCACCGTTGCTCCTGCGCAAACTTTGACGGACAAAGAATACCAATTGATGCGTAATGCATCTTTAGCGGTACTTCGTGAAATTGGTGTAGAAACAGGTGGTTCTAACGTTCAGTTCGGTATTTGCCCGAATACTGGTCGTATGGTTGTGATTGAGATGAACCCACGTGTATCTCGTTCATCTGCACTTGCATCTAAAGCCACTGGTTTCCCAATTGCAAAAGTTGCAGCGAAATTGGCTGTGGGTTATACCCTTGATGAACTGAAAAATGACATCACAGGCGGTACCACTCCTGCGGCATTTGAACCATCAATTGACTACGTTGTCACTAAAGTTCCACGTTTCAACTTTGAAAAGTTCCCTCAAGCAGACGCGACTTTAACCACGCAGATGAAATCTGTAGGTGAAGTCATGGCAATTGGCCGTAATTTCCAAGAATCTGTAAACAAAGCCCTTCGTGGTTTAGAAACTGGCGCTTGTGGTTTTGACGAACAAATTGAAGTGGGTGCTGAAGGCGCACGCGACAAGATTTTAGTTGAATTGAAAGTTCCAGGTCCTGAGCGTATTTGGTACGTGGCAGACGCATTCCGTCACGGCTTTAGCTTGGACGAAGTTTTTGAAGCGACCAAAATTGACCGTTGGTTTTTAATTCAAATTCAAGACATCGTTAACACTGAAAATGAAATCAAAACTTTAGGTTTTGGCGATCTAAACGCTGACAACATCCGTTCGTTCAAACGTAAAGGTTTATCTGACTTGCGTATTGCGAACTTGATGGGAATTTCACAAAAGCAATTCCGTAAACACCGTTGGAACTTGGGCGTAACCCCAGTTTACAAACGTGTGGATACCTGTGCTGCAGAGTTTGAATCTGACACAGCATATATGTATTCAACTTACGATGAAGAGTGTGAATCAAATCCTTCAGCGAAAGACAAGATCATGGTGATTGGCGGTGGTCCAAACCGTATTGGTCAAGGTATCGAATTCGATTACTGCTGTGTACACGCTGCGCTTGCAATGCGTGAAGATGGTTTTGAGACCATCATGGTGAACTGTAACCCTGAAACAGTATCTACCGATTACGACACTTCAGACCGTTTGTACTTTGAACCAATTACTTTGGAAGATGTACTTGAAATCGTACGTACTGAAAAGCCAAAAGGCATTATCGTACAGTACGGTGGTCAAACTCCATTGAAATTGGCACGCGCTTTAGAAGAGGCAGGTGCGCCAATTATTGGTACATCACCAGATGCAATTGACCGTGCAGAAGACCGTGAGCGTTTCCAGCAAATGATTCAACGTCTGCAATTGCGTCAGCCTAACAACAGCATTGTAAAATCTGCCGAAGAAGGTATCGCAGAAGCAGCGAAAGTGGGTTACCCGCTCGTTGTTCGTCCATCTTATGTATTGGGTGGTCGTGCAATGGAAATCGTGTATAACGAAGAAGAATTGAAACGCTACTTGCGTGATGCAGTTCAAGCATCTAACGATGCACCTGTACTGTTAGACCGTTTCTTGGATGATGCGATTGAAGTTGACGTAGACTGCGTATCTGACGGTAAAGATGTGGTGATTGGCGGTATTATGCAGCACATCGAACAAGCAGGTATTCACTCTGGCGACTCAGCATGTTCAATTCCACCTTATTCATTGTCAGATGAAGTACAGGACGAAATGCGTCGTCAAACTGTTGCAATGGCAAAAGAGTTGGGCGTTATTGGTCTAATGAACGTACAGTTTGCAGTGAAAGGCAATGACGTTTATATCTTGGAAGTGAACCCACGTGCATCACGTACTGTTCCGTTCGTTTCTAAGTGTATTGGCGAATCATTGGCTAAAGTTGCAGCACGTTGTATGGCAGGTCAATCTTTAGAAGCACAAGGCTTTACTAAAGAAATTATTCCGCAACACTTCTCTGTGAAAGAAGCTGTGTTCCCATTCAACAAGTTCCCTGGTGTAGACCCTGTGCTTGGGCCTGAGATGAAATCTACAGGTGAAGTGATGGGTGTGGGCAAAACTTTTGGTGAAGCATTCTATAAAGCTGTGTTAGGCTCGAATGATCGCTTACCAGGAATCCCAACTGAAGGCGAAGTAAAACATGCATTCTTATCTGTACGTGAGTCAGATAAACCGCATGTGGCGCGTATTGCAAAACAATTGGCTGATTTTGGCTTCAAACTTGTTGCAACGGGTGGTACGCATAAAGTCATCACCGATGCAGGTATTGAGTGTGAACGTGTGAATAAAGTGACTGAAGGTCGCCCACACATTGTAGACCGCTTGAAAAATGGTGAGATTCACCTCATCATCAATACTTCTGAAGGCAAACAAGCTCAGCAGGATTCATTCTCAATCCGTCGTTCTGCATTGCAAGGTAAAGTGTATTACACCACGACCTTGAATGGCGCAGATGCTGTATGCCAAGCCTTAGCGATTAAATTACCAATGGATGTATATCGCCTGCAAGATCTTACTGTAGGTTAATACATTTCAATAAAGTCCCGTCACCTTTCGGGTGGCGGGCTTTTTTCATTTATAGACTTCAATATTTTTAAAGAGGGACAACATGCAACGTTATCCTATGACGCCTGAAGGTAAACACGCTTTAGAGCAAGAATTACAACAACTTAAATCGGTTGAACGTCCACGTATTACTGCAGCGATTGCAGAAGCGCGTGAACATGGCGATTTAAAAGAAAATGCTGAATACCATGCCGCACGTGAACAGCAAGGTTTCTGCGAAGGTCGTATCCAAGACATCGAAGGTAAATTAGGCGCTTGCCAAGTAATTGATGTTAAAGAATTGGAACAAAACGGACGTGTGGTTTTTGGTGTGACTGTGACCATTGAAAACCTAGACACCGAAGAGCAAAAAACCTACAAAATTGTAGGTGATGATGAAGCTGATTTTAAAATCAATAAAATTTCAGTGAATTCGCCTATTGCACGCGGTTTGTTGGGCAAAAATGAAGGCGATGAAGCCAAAATTGTCACTCCGCAAGGCGAAGTGGAATATGAAATTGTGAATGTAGAATATCTTTAAGTTTTAATAAAGATGACTACACGCGATGCCCCTCTTTGAGGGGTTTTTTTTATTGCCTATAAATCATACAGCCGAGCTTATAGATTATACTGCGATAAAAATAGAGGAAAATAAGATGGAAAATCGCATCATTCATGCATTTGTTTATGCGCTTTCTGGGGCTGTGTTAGGACTGATTTTAATTCCAGTCTGGGGACTCTTTATCAATACACAAACCAGTCCTGTCAGTATCGTATTGGCATCATCACTCTTTTTTGCTATTTGGGGATTCTTATTTCCAAACAGTGTTAAAAATGTTTTTATGTATTTGTGGAATTTTTTAAGATAGATACTTTAAGCTTTCAAATCACTAAAGTGTAGTGGTCAACTAATATTTTGAACATTCCCTCTCCTTCTAGGAAAGGGCTAGGGAGAGGTTCAAAATTTCAGATATAATCCCCTCATCTCTCCACACGAAAAAACCATGTCCGAAACGCTGATTAATTCCCCTGTTAAACACTGGTGCGAATTTGAGTTCATCTCCAAAACTGTGAAAAACCCCAACATCCACATCAAAGGCAATTACTCTTATTATTCAGCCTATTGGGATCAGGGTTTTGAACGTTGTGTGGTGCGTTATTTACATGACAAACCTGCAACAGCAGACAAGCCAATTGATCAATTACATATTGGCAATTTTGTCTGTTTTGGTGCGGAATGCGTGATTATGATGGGTGGCAATCAATTGCATCGCAGTGACTGGGTTTCGGCTTTTCCGTTTGATACTCGCAGTTTTGTTGCGGCAGGTGATACCACAATTGGCGATGGCTGCTGGATTGGCAGTCGCGCCATGATTATGCAAGGTGTTGAACTAGGCGAAGGTGCAATTGTGGCGACAGGTGCAGTGGTTACGCAAGATGTACCGCCTTACGCTATTGTGGCAGGTGTGCCTGCCAAAGTAATTAAATACCGCTTTAGTGAAACAGAGATTGCTCAACTTTTGACGCTAAAACTGTATGATTTTGATGAAAAATATTTACTGAAAATCCGCGAACAATTGCAGAGTAATGATGTCAATCAACTGATCGATTTTTTGACAAACACGCAAACAAAAAATGACTAAAACTTTAGTTGAATTGAAAGCACAGCTTCATAATTTCATGCTAAATTAAGGTGAAATAAGGACTTACAGCACTCAATTATCTTTATGAAATTACTGGGTTTTATTCTATATGAATTCAGCGTAAGATAAGACAGGACTCAGAGCGAATATTTTATTAAAGTATTGAAATTACAATAAGGAGAAACACTCATGGCTTACCAAAACATCCTCGTACCAGTGGACGGTTCTGAAACTTCTTTTGCCGCTGTTGCAAAAGCTGCTGAACTTGCAAAAGCATTTGGTAGTAAAATCACTGTGGTACAAGTACTTACACTTGACCCGTATATTGCTGCAGAATACATCACTGCAAACCAAACCAATGACTTGATTGAACGCGCTCGCGCTTCTATCGTAAAAACTTTAGAAGAAGCAAAGCAAAAATTCACTGAACAAGGTGTTGAAGCTGAAACTAAACTACTTGAAGGTCAAGTAATTGCACGCGAAATTACCAATGCTGCAAAAGACTTAAATGCTGACCTTATCGTGATTGGTTCACATGGCCGCACTGGCTTGAAAAAATTATTCTTAGGTAGCGTTGCGCAAAGCATCCTAAGTGAAGGTACAACACCTGTATTGGTTGTACGTCAATAAGATTGCGTGTTCCTCATTTCTACGGAAGTGAGGAACTTCCCCTCTCATTTAAATTTCTTTGTTTGTTCTAAAATTTTTATTTGCAGCACTCTATTCAGCAAATTTTCTCAGTATCACCATATCTCAATATTAAACGCTCGATTTAGCAGCTCAGTTTAATTCTGCCATTGGTATTGTTTTAAATTCACCTTCTCTGCAATTACCACAATCCCTTCTTCCTGTAATTTTAAAGTTTGTATATTTTCTCCTTGGGCGTTTAGTTTGCTTAGGCTAATTTTTCCTTGCGCATTAATCACCCGATGCCACGGCACAGTATGTTCTGCCGATAAATGCCTGAGGACATAACCGACCAAACGTGCATGTTTGGGCAGACCCGCTAGGCGTGCCACTTGCCCATAGGTCGCAACCTGACCTGCTGGAATCAAACACACCACGTTCAAAATCATGTGTGCTAATTCATCACTCGGTTTACGGCTTAACGTTGTTTGCATCTATCCACTCGCATTCATTTAGCCTATAAAAAAGGAGCGACTGGCAGCACTCCTTTTGTTTATAAAACTTGATTTTTAAGTCAGTTAAATTGCGGCATTGAATGTATCACAATCACTGATCAAGCCTGATTTTAAGCCAGTCTGGAACCATTGTACGCGCTGTGCACTGGTACCATGCGTAAAGCTATCAGGCACGACTTGCCCACGTGCACGTTTTTGTAAATAGTCATCGCCAATTTTATGTGCCGCATCCATTGCTTCTTCAATATCACCTTGTTCGAGGAATTGAGTACGTTGATGGTTATGATGCGCCCACACTCCCGATAAACAGTCCGCTTGCAATTCCTGACGCACCGAAAGCTGGTTGCCCTGTACTTCACTGACTTGCTGACGTGCTTTATGAACTTGCTCTGAAATTCCTAAAACGGTCTGAATATGATGCCCAACTTCATGTGCCACCACGTAGGCTTGAGCAAAATCGCCCGCCTGATCATTTCGGCTTAATTCAGTCTGATTTTGTTCACCACCAATGCCCATTTGCTGACGCATGGCTTGGAAGAATGAAGTATCAATATATACTTTTTGATCGGCAGGACAATAAAATGGCCCCATTGCCGATTGTGCCGTACCACAGCCAGAATTGACCACACCTGTAAATAACACCAGTTTAGGTGGTATATATTGGCTATTTAACTGCTGCTGAAACACTTGTGACCACGTATCTTCTGTATCGGCCAAAACAGTGCCCACAAACTCCATCGCCTCTTGTTGTTCAGGAGTTGGATTATCTAAACCTTTAGTTTCAGCACTTTGCGCATGTGAGGTGACTTGCTTGGTCGCTTGATAAGCCGATTGCGGATCGATGCCAAAGAACTTCCATGCAACAAAGGCCACCACTAAGCCCAAAATACTGATACCGCCCGCTTTTGCTCCACCGCCACCACGGCGGTCTTCTACATTCGTGCTAACTCGACGACCTTTCCAACGCATTATTCTTATCCTTCTCTTAAACTCTGATAATAGATTAAGCCGATTTAGACTTTGACCACACTTTTTGAACAAGTGCGACCACAATCACCACCAAGATGCCTGCCAAAATACCCACGACAAGGTTCATCAACATTGGCGTGACTGAACCTACAATACTGCCCATCGTTGGGATGTCTTGTACATACTCTACCGTATCTTCTGTGAAATGGTGCACAAAAGGAATAGCATGATTGATAATTCCTCCACCAACCAAGAACATCGCTGCAGTACCCACCACAGATAAAGTCTTCATTAAAATTGGAGCAAATGCCAGTAAACCACTCCCAATACGTTGTTTAAAATTGGCAGCTTGTTCTGTGAGGTATAAACCAATGTCATCAATTTTGACAATTAACGCAACGAACCCATAGACACCCACCGTCATGGCAATCGCAATTAAACTTAATACTGTCACTTTGGTTAGAAAGCCTGCCGCAGCTACAGTCCCCAAAGAAATCACCACAATTTCCGCCGATAAAATAAAGTCAGTACGCACAGCACCTTTAATTTTTTCGGTTTCATAAGCCGCAAGGTCTTGCTCAGTTTGAATTAGCTCAAGTTGCGCTTCTTTAGCCGTTTGGGCTTTTTTGTGTTGTAAGGTGTGCATGATTTTTTCCACACCTTCATAACTTAAAAATAGACCACCAACCACCAATAAAGGATTGATTAACCACGGCGCAACGACACTAATTAATAACGCGAGCGGTACTAAAATTAGCTTATTGATGAATGAACCTTTAGCCACACGCCATACCACAGGCAACTCACGCTCTGCACGTACACCACTGACTTGCTGCGCATTCAACGCCAAATCATCGCCCAAAACCCCTGCGGTTTTTTTTGCAGCCATTTTGCTCATAACTGCCACATCATCTAAAACTGTTGCAATGTCATCTAATAAAAGTAATAAGCTGCTCGCCATTGCGTTGTTATCCTTATATGATTTTCAAGTTATTTTAAAACTGAATTTATATAGGGTCTGTATTTACTTCATTAATTTTTACAGCAAAATTTTTTACAGTAAATTCTATTCAACTCACTTAAGGAAGTGACATTGAAAAATGTTATGCCTTACAATGTAGCAATTCATCGGTACATAGATGTCGTAGATACGACTTGGAATAAAAAATGAGTAATCAAGATAATCGTCCTGTGATTTTGACAGGCGATCGTCCAACTGGACAACTACATTTAGGTCACTTTGTGGGTTCTTTACGTTCACGTGTAGGTTTACAAGACTCACATCATCAACATCTGTTACTTGCCGATGCTCAAGCTCTGACCGATAACGCCGATAACTTTGAAAAAGTCCGTCGTAATATTATTGAGGTAGCAACCGATTATTTAGCGGTGGGGATTGATCCAACAAAAACCACCATTTGCGTGCAATCTTGCCTGCCTGCATTAAACGAACTCACCATGTTGTATTTAAACTTCGTGACTGTGGCACGTTTGGAGCGTAACCCAACCATTAAATCTGAAATTCAGATGCGTGGTTTTGAGCGTGATATTCCTGCAGGTTTCCTGTGCTACCCTGTAGCTCAAGCAGCCGATATTACTGCATTTAAAGCAACGGTCGTTCCTGTAGGTGAAGACCAAATTCCAATGATTGAACAGACCAATGAAATTGTGCGTCGGGTGAATCGTCAAATTGGTCATGACTTGCTACCTGAATGTCAGGCATTGTTGTCAAATGTCGGACGTTTACCTGGTTTTGATGGTAAAGCGAAAATGTCAAAATCACTGGGCAATACCATTGTGTTAGATGCCACAGACAAAGACATTAAAAAAGCTGTCAATGCAATGTACACCGACCCAAATCACCTGCGTATCGAAGACCCAGGTCAGGTTGAAGGCAACGTAGTATTTACTTATTTAGATGCCTTCGATACCAACAAAGAAGAACTTGAAGAACTGAAAGCGCATTATCGTCGTGGTGGTTTGGGCGATGGTACGGTGAAAAAGCGTTTGGAAGGCATTCTAAAAGAATTGATTGGGCCGATCCGTGAACGTCGTATCGAACTTGCTAAAGATCCTGACTACATTATGGATATTTTGAAAACAGGCACCGACAAATGCCGTGATATTACCCAGCAAACTTTAGATGAAGTGAAAGCTGGCTTGGGTGTATTCCGCTTCTAAGCATTTTGTAGATACAAATATTTTAAAGTCTCTTATTCACATGAATAAGAGACTTTTTATTTGAGTGAAAAATCAACACAAGCTGACTCGACTCACAAAAAACACTTATTACTTACGTGATTTAACATCACGTAACCTGAATACTGCGGAATAGTATTCATTCTCAGTTTAGTATACTTACATGCTTTAGGAGCCATCCTAATTTCATAACATTTCTCCGTTATCGAAGCTGTGAAAGCAGATTCGTTTTTCATACGCAATGATCACCCCAATCATTGCGTATTTTTTTCATTTGAATCAGCTGTTTATACAGCTTGTACAACAATAAAAATAATTTCCCGAGATGCAAAAAATTACTTGAACGGCTTTGTCGCACAAAGATTTCATAACTATATGATTTAAAAGTTTTGATTATTTTTTGATACAAAATTAAATTTATTTAAATCAGATGCTTACATATTTATGCAACAAAGCAATACCAAATTAACTCTTATCATATACTTTATCTCTCAAATGTGGCTAATTTTTCAACATAAAAAATCCCCAAAATTGGGGATTGAGTACTGAATAAAATCAAGATCTTCAAAATTTGTTATTTAAGCAAACCTTGATCTTTTAATACTTGCCACATGGTAGAACCCAATTCAGCAGGGCTACGCGTATAAGCAATTCCAGCACGCTCAAAGGCTGCAAATTTTTCTTCCGCAGTGCCTTTACCGCCTGAAATAATTGCACCCGCATGTCCCATACGCTTACCTTTAGGTGCTGTCACTCCTGCAATATAACCCACCACAGGTTTGCTAACATTCGACTGGATATATTCCGCAGCTTCTTCTTCTGCCGTACCACCAATTTCACCAATCATAACAATCGCATCGGTGTCTGGGTCGTCTTGGAACAATTTTAAAGCATCAATTTGGTTCATACCTGGAATTGGGTCACCACCAATCCCGATACAGGTCGATTGCCCTAAGCCTAATTTGGTGGTTTGTGCCACAGCTTCATAGGTCAAAGTACCTGAACGTGAAATAATGCCAATTCGTCCTGGTTGATGAATATGCCCTGGCATGATGCCAATTTTACATTCACCTGGTGTAATCACACCTGGGCAGTTTGGTCCCACCAAACGTGTACCATTGCCATTGGTTTCTAAATAACGTTTGGCTTTGAGCATGTCGATGGTTGGCACACCTTCCGTAATCACCACAATCAAATCCACGCCTGAATCGACTGCTTCTACAATCGAATCTAAAACAAACGGTGCAGGTACATAAATCACCGATGCATCTGCGCCTGTTTCACGTACGGCTTCTTTCATGGTGTTAAATACGGGTAATTCCAAGTGAGTTTGACCACCTTTTCCTGGCGTTACACCGCCCACCACTTTGGTTCCATAATCAAGTGCTTGTGCTGAGTGAAAAGTACCATTTTTACCAGTGAAACCTTGTACCAATACTTTGGTGTCTTTATTAATTAATACGCTCATCCTGATTCTCCTTAAGCTTTCACTGCAGCAACAATTTTTTCTGCGGCATCAGATAAGCCATTAGCAGAAATAAGTTTTAATCCTGATTCATCCAGTAATTTTGCACCAAGTTCCGAGTTGTTCCCTTCTAGGCGAACCACTACAGGTACTGTCACATTTACTTCCTGAACCGCTGCAATAATTGCTTCTGCAATCATGTCACAACGTACAATTCCACCAAAAATATTAATCAATACGCCTTTAACCGAGTGATCTGCCAAAATAATTTTAAAGGCTTCAATTACGCGTTCTTTGGTTGCACCACCACCTACATCCAAGAAGTTCGCAGGCTGACCGCCATAGAGTTTAATAATATCCATAGTTGCCATTGCTAAACCTGCACCATTCACCATACAACCGATATTGCCTTCTAAGGCAACATAGTTCAGGTCAAATTCTGATGCACGCAATTCACGTTCATTTTCTTGTGTTTTATCGCGCAGTGCTAAGACTTCAGGCAAACGATACAACGCATTGGAATCAATACCAACTTTGGCATCCACACATAAAATTTCGCCATTTTCACGTACAGACAATGGGTTAATTTCAAATAAGGCAAAATCATTGTCGATAAATGCCTGATAAGCCGATGTCATAATCTTCACAAACTGCGTGATTTGACTGTCTTTGAGTTTTAATGCAAAAGCCACTTCACGTGCCTGAAATGGCAATAAACCCACCAAAGGATCAACTTCTACTTTAATAATTTTTTCTGGGGTTTCTTCAGCCACTTTCTCAATTTCAACACCACCTTCGGTAGATGCCATAAAAGTGACGCGACGGCTAGAACGATCTACCACTGCACCCAAATACAGTTCACGCTCTACAGGATAAACATCTTCAGCCACTAAAATACTATTTACAGGCTGACCATAAGCGTCGGTTTGATAGGTTACCAAACGTGTTCCAAGAATTTGGTTGGCATAGTCTGCTGCTTCTTGTGCAGATTTTACGACCTTCACGCCGCCCGCTTTACCGCGACCACCTGCATGCACCTGAGCTTTCATCACCGCAAATTTACCGCCCAGTTGCTCGAAAGCTTGCACGGCTTCTACGGCTGTAGTTGCCAAAATGCCTTCTTGTACTGGCATACCATATTTTTTTAATAGCGCTTTTGCTTGATACTCATGTAGATTCATTGACTAACCTTTTACTACTTCTTTTATTCAGTTATCACCACCAATATCAAACCGAAGTTTTAATATTGCTTTCCTTGTGTGGTGTTTTTCCTATGCTCTTTACTTTTAGATGATTATTCCCATAAATACAACCATCAAATGCAAAAAGAGCGGCCTAAGCCGCTCTTTTTAGTTTTATTTGCGTTTACGCTGAATCGCGTGAATCGCACGCCCATCTACAGCTAAAGCGGCTTCATGCACCACTTCAGAGAAGGTTGGGTGACCAAATGTCATTAATTGTAAATCTTCAACTGAAGATACAAACTCAAGTGCAATCATACCTTGGTGAACGATGTCAGACGCAGCAGGTCCAATCACGTGCATACCCAATAAACGATCTGTTTTTGCATCTGCAACAAACTTCACGAAACCAGCACCTTCGCCTGCAGCTAAAGCACGACCATTTACCGCGAAACCGAATTGACCAGTTTTCACTTCGTGGCCTTTTTCTTTCGCTTGCTCTTCAGTTAAACCAACCCACGCCGCTTCAGGGTGTGTGTAGATTACTGAAATGATTGTGTCGTAGTTGACTTGTGCAGCATGACCATGAATACGCTCAACTGCCATTACGCCTTCTTCCATTGCTTTGTGTGCAAGCATTGGACCACGTACCAAGTCACCAATTGCATATACACCTTCAACAGAAGTTGCACACCAATCGTTTACTTCAACCAAACCACGTTCAGTCAGTTTAATACCGCAGTCATCTGCCAATAAACCTTCAGCATAAGCACGACGACCTACACAAACGATCAATTTATCGAAAGTTTGTTCTTTGTCTTCGCCGCCTTGGGTATATTTAACAGTCACTTCACGACCATTAACTTCAGTACCTGAAACTTTCGCACCGATACGGATATCCATACCTTGCTTGGTCAATAATTTTTGGTAGTCTTTTGCCAAAGCTTTGTCAGCCATTGGTAAGAATGCATCCATTGCTTCAAATACAACAACTTCTGCACCTAGACGACGCCATACTGAACCAAGTTCAAGACCAATTACGCCTGCACCAATCACACCTAAACGCTTAGGCACTTCTGGGAATTCTAATGCACCAGTAGAATCAACAATAATGTCTTGATCTACAGGAGCAACAGGAATATTTACAGGAACTGAACCAGTCGCAAGAATCACATATTTAGGCTCTAAAACTTGAGTTTCACCTTCGTGAGAAACGAACTCAACTTTTTTACCTGCAAGTAATTTACCTGTACCTTTTAACCACTCAACACCGTTACCTTTTAATAACTGATCAATACCGCCAGTTAATTGGTCAACGATTTTGTCTTTACGTGCTAATAGCTTCGCAAGGTCAAACTGTACTTCACCTGTGGTGATACCATGATCAGCCAAGTGATGAACCGTATCTTCATAACGATGTGAAGAATCAAGTAATGCTTTAGATGGGATACAACCCACGTTTAAGCATGTACCGCCCAAAGATGGTTTACCTTTGTGAATACGTTTTTCGATACACGCAACTTTAAAGCCAAGTTGAGCCGCACGAATTGCCGCTTCATAACCACCTGGGCCACCGCCAATAACAACAAGATCAAATTGTTGAGACATTTTTATCTCCAAAAATGGGCTTAGAGGATCGCTCCAAGCCCACTGATTTATTCTTTAGAATTAAAGGTCAAGGATGAGTTTAGCTGGCTCTTCTAACAATTCTTTGATTGTTACAAGGAAACCTACAGCTTCTTTACCATCAATTAAACGGTGGTCATAAGAAAGCGCTAAGTACATCATTGGCAAGATTTCAACTTGACCATTTACCGCCATAGGACGCTCTTGGATTTTGTGCATGCCCAAAATAGCAGTTTGTGGCGTGTTTAGAATTGGTGTAGATAACAATGAACCGAAAGTACCACCGTTAGTAATGGTGAATGTACCGCCAGTCATATCTTCAATACCAAGCTTACCATCACGTGCTTTGTAAGCATAGTCACGAATACCGTTTTCAACTTCAGCATAGTTCATGCGGTCTGTATCACGTAATACAGGAACCACTAAACCACGGTCAGAAGAAACCGCTACACCGATGTCGTAGTAACCGTGATATACGATATCTTCGCCATCAATAGAAGCGTTTACTGCTGGGTAACGTTTCAATGCTTCAGTTGCAGCTTTCACGAAGAAAGACATAAAGCCTAAACGTGCACCATGACGTTTTTCAAATGCGTCTTTGTATTGTGCACGCATTTCCATGATTGGCTTCATGTTCACTTCGTTGAATGTTGTCAACATTGCAGTTTCTTGAGTCGCTGCAAGTAAACGCTCTGCAACACGCTTACGTAAACGTGTCATAGGAACACGTTTCTCGATACGCTCACCTACCGCAACGCTTAATGGCGCAGCTGCAGCAGCAGGTTTAGCTTGATGATTTGCAACATCTTCTTTAGTGATACGACCACCACGACCTGTACCAGAAACGTCTGCAGCATTGATACCTGTTTCAGTCAACGCTTTACGTACTGCTGGTGCTTGGTCAGCAACTGGTTGTGCACGCTCAACAACTGGTGCAGCACCTGCTTCAGTTTTCGCCGCAGCTTGCTCTACTTGTGCTTCAGACTGAACTGCTTGAGTTTGAGCAGCGCCAGAAACAGCACCCGCTTCAAATTGAGCAATTACTTCGTCAGAAAGAACTGTATCGCCTTCGTTTTTGATGATTGCAGAGATTGTGCCATCAGCAGGAGCGACTACTTCCAAAACAACTTTATCGGTTTCAATATCACAGATCACCTCATCACGTGAAACTGCTTCACCTGGTTGTTTGTGCCAAGTTGCAATCGTACCGTCTGCAACTGACTCTGGAAATACCGGTGCTTTAATTTCGGTTGCCATTACTTCGAATCTCCTGTTATTCAGCTACGATCGCAAGCGCGTCATTGATGAGCTGAGCTTGTTGTTTTGCATGCAAATATGGTGAACCACACGCTGGTGCTGCAGATGCTTCACGACCCGCATAACTAATGCGAATCTGTTTACCAGTTTTCATTACGTCATCATATAAACGTGGCGCGATGAATAACCAAGCACCTTGGTTCTTCGGCTCTTCTTGAGTCCAAACTAATTCTTTTACGTTTGGATAAGAAGCAAGAACTTCAGCAAGACGTTGTTCTGGATATGGGTACAACTGTTCAATACGAACAATTGCAGTATTGTTCAATTCTAATTCACGACGCTTTTCAAGCAAGTCGTAATACACTTTACCACCACACAATACCAAACGCGTCACGTCTGATTTGTTGATGTTGTCAATTTCATCAATCACAGTCTGGAATGTACCAGTTGCAAGCTCATCAAGGTTAGACACTGCTAACTTGTGACGAAGTAAAGACTTCGGCGACATGATGATCATTGGCTTACGGATTGGACGAATCGCCTGACGACGTAAAGCGTGGAAAATCTGTGCAGGTGTTGTTGGTGTAATCACTTGCATGTTTTCTTCCGCACAAAGCTGTAAGAAACGCTCTAAACGTGCAGATGAGTGCTCAGGACCTTGACCTTCAAAACCGTGTGGAAGAAGCATCGTTAAACCACACACACGCTCCCACTTGGTTTCGCCAGATGAAATGAACTGGTCGATTACCACTTGAGCACAGTTGGCAAAGTCACCGAATTGTGCTTCCCAAATAATCAAGCTCTTTGGAAGGGTCGTCGCATAACCATATTCAAATGCCAATACTGCCATTTCAGACAATAATGAGTCGTAGATTGCAACGCGTGGTTGGTTCTCTTTGATGTGGCAAAGTGGAATATAAGTTTTACCATCGACTTGGTTATGCAGTTTTGCATGACGGTGCGAGAAAGTACCACGACCAACGTCTTCACCAGTCAAACGAACAAGGTAACCCTCATCCAACAAAGATGCGTAAGCTAAAGTTTCAGCTGCACCCCAGTTTAGTGGCATTTCACCTGTTTGCATTTTCAAGCGATCGTCAATCACTTTGGCAACTTGGCGCTGCATCACGAAACCTTCTGGAAGTTTACGCATGGTTTGACCAAGTTCTTTCAAACGCTCGATAGGGAAAGTTGTATCCCAAACGTCTGTATAGTCGTGACCCAAGTATGGCGACCAATCTACAAACATTTTAGTATTTGGCTCAAGTACCAATGCGTTCGCAACGTGATTACCCGCTTCTAAATCTGCGCGGTAATCTTCAATCATTTGATCTGCTGCTGCACGATCCAACACACCTTCTTGCACCAATTGGTCAGCATACAAAGTACGTGTAGTGGTCTTTTTGTTGATCACTTGATACATCATTGGCTGAGTTGCTGCAGGTTCATCCGCTTCGTTGTGACCACGACGACGGTAGCAGAACAAATCAATCACAACGTCTTTACGGAATGTATGACGGAAATCGTGTGCCAATTGAGATACAAAAATCACCGCTTCAGGATCATCGCCATTCACGTGGAAAATTGGCGCCTGAATCATTTTTGCAATGTCAGTACAGTATTCAGTAGAACGTGCGTCACGTGGGTCAGATGTTGTGAAACCAACTTGGTTGTTAATCACAATGTGAACTGTACCACCTACGGTATAACCGCGAGTTTGTGACATTTGGAAGGTTTCTTGGTTAACACCTTGACCTGCAAATGCGGCATCACCGTGAACGATTAATGGCAATACATCATCACCACCAATGTCTTTACGACGTACTTGGCGCGCACGTACAGAACCTTCAACCACAGGTCCAACAATTTCTAAGTGCGATGGGTTAAACGCAAGTGCCAAGTGCACTTCACCACCCGGAGTCATCACGTTAGATGAGAAACCTTGGTGATATTTTACGTCGCCAGAACCTTTTTTATGCAAGCTCTTACCTTCAAACTCACCAAATAGGTCTGCTGGGTTTTTACCCATGATATTCACAAGCAGGTTCAAACGACCACGGTGTGGCATGCCAATGACGACTTCTTTACAGCCAACAGCACCCGCACGTTGAATGATTTCATTCACCATAGGGATAAATGATTCACCGCCTTCTACACCAAAGCGTTTCGCACCAACGTATTTATTACCTAGATATTTTTCTAGACCCTCAGCTGCTGTTAAGCGTTCAAGAACGTGTTTCTTTTGATCTGCAGTAAATGTGAACTTACCACGTGCGCTTTCTAAGCGTTGTTGAATCCAGCGTCTTTCTTTGGTATCAACAATGTGCATGTATTCTGCACCAATTGAACCGCAGTAGATCGCCTGCATGGCATCAACCATTTCGCCTAGTGTTGCTTCAGACTTACCAATTTCCAAATTACCTGTATGGAAAACAGTATCTAAATCAGACTTGGTTAAACCATGTGCAGCAAGATCAAGATCTGGCACGTCTTCACGTTTTGCCAAACCTAGTGGATCTAATTTTGCTTTTTGGTGACCACGGTTACGGTAAGCAGCAATCAGTTGCAACACGCCAATTTGACGTTGTTCATGTTCAGAACTCACTGAACCTTGAACAATGGCTTGAACGCGATTTGAATTACGACCTAATAAAAGGAATTGCTCACGTACATTACTGTGTGGTTGATCACCCTTCGGGAATTTATCGAAATATTCGCGCCAATCAGCACCGACTGATTCCGGTGACGTCAAATAATGCTCGTAAAGTTCTTCAATATACGCTGCACTATCAGCGGAAAGTTCAGTGTCAAGACGCAGTGCGTCAGCAACTTCTTGCATTTGTGGACCCATTTCCTATTGCAAAAACATTTTCCAGGATGCTTTTTAAGCAAAACCCATGATTGATAATGTCAAATTGGTAACATGACATTAGTCCCCAGTTGACATATGTCATGAGGCGTTATCACTACATTAGGAAAACCCAATGTCATTTATGAATCATAACGCCCTCATTGGCATCATCACTCATTTATATACTCGACCCAAGCCGAGCAATTTTTTGCAAAATCGTTTTAGAAAAAATAAGTGCTCAGTCTTAGCTTTTCTAATACGACTTTTCTGCAATAGTCCTGATTTAATAACACATCATTTGCACTTAAAATGTTGATAAAATGTACAAAAATTCAACATTTTTCAGATATAGTCATTTGTTAATCGTAACATGATCTCAGAAATGCAATTGATTTTTTTGACACATACCTCCTATAAATTGGCGAAATACACTGATTCTATTTTCATCTAACATATGGTGCTTTATTTAAAAAACAGATGCAATTTAGACCAAAGTCCAACACCGCTATTTCAGATAAAATAAAAGAGAGCACATCTCTCAATCTGCCCTCTCACTTACACGTTACATGATAACATCTAAAAATAAATATTGCAGCTAAACTTGGCATTTGCCCATGCTTTACAACAAAATAGCAGCACTGGATTACAATTGTGTGCAACTTTAGTCGGCTAAATGCTGTTTTTGTCTATTTATCCAACAGTTATACCTAAAAAATATCAAATACTCACTTTTTAATCACTTCTTTGCATGCAACATTTTTCATTTACGTACTCATCAAAAATAAGCAACTTATCACACGACTTTTATCGTAATTTTGGCACAAAAAAAAGCACACCTAGGTGTGCTTTTTTCAACTGATCACGCAGTCTATTAGCCAGCCATATCTAAAAGCATGTTACGGATGTGACCGATTGCTTTAGTTGGGTTCAAGCCTTTAGGACATACAGATACACAGTTCATAATACCTTTACAACGGAACAAAGAGAATGGATCGTCAAGACGAGCCAAACGCTCTTGAGTTGCAGTATCACGCGAATCGATAATGAAACGATATGCATTCAACAACGCTGAAGGACCCAAGAACTTGTCTGGGTTCCACCAGAATGATGGGCATGAAGTTGAACAACATGCACAAAGAATACATTCATACAAACCATCAAGATGCTCACGCTCTTCTTGAGATTGTAAACGCTCTTTTGGTGGCGCAGGTTGGTTGTTGATCAAGAACGGATGAATCTTGTTGTACTGATCGTAGAACTGATTCATATCAACAACTAAGTCTTTAATTACTGGAAGACCTGGAAGTGGACGAATCGTAATTACTTCTGGTAAGTCGTTTAGGTTCCAAAGACACGCTAAACCATTTTTACCGTTGATGTTTACACCATCAGAACCACAAATACCTTCACGACATGAACGACGGAACGTTAAAGTTTCGTCTTGTACTTTCAATGCAAGAAGCGCATCAAGCAACATACGGTGCTTATCAGTCAATTCAAGCTTAAAAGTTTGCATGTACGGTGCTTTATCCTTATCAGGATCGTAGCGGTAGATATTAAATGTACGAGTACCTCTACTCATCTTACTTCTCCCAATTAGAATGTACGTGGTTTAGGTGGAATAGCAGCTACAGTAAGCGGCTTGTAACGTACTGGTTTGTACTCAAGACGGTTATCTGTAGAGAACCATAAGGTGTGCTTCATCCACTCATCATCACGACGACCATAAGAATAAGTTGGGTGATCTGGTGGTAACTCGAAGTCTACAACCGTATGCGCACCACGACATTCTTTACGTGCAGCAGCTGAGATTAATGTCGCTTTAGCAACTTCATATAAGTTTTCAACTTCTAAAGCTTCTACACGTGCAGTGTTAAATACTTTAGATTTGTCTTTCAAATGAATGTTGCGAACACGTGGTTCAAGCGCAAGAATTTGCTTAACACCTTCTTCAAGCAATGCTGAAGTACGGAATACACCTGCGTGATCTTGAACGATGTTACGAATCGTATCTGCAACTTCTTGAGCGTTTTCACCTGAAGTTGATTCGTCAAGTTTACGAATACGGTTCACAGTGTTTTCAAGAACAGTTGTTGGAAGTGGTTCATACTCACCATCGTGTTGCTTAGTAACATACTCAATGATGTGCTGACCAGCAGCCTTACCAAATACAACCAAGTCAAGCAATGAGTTTGTACCTAAACGGTTTGCACCGTGTACGGATACACATGAACATTCACCAATTGCATAGAAACCTTTTACTGGTTTAGCAAAATCACGGTCGCCCGAGTTTGTTGTATAAGTATCAGTTTCTGCGTTGTAGTTCGCAACCAACTCTTGAGTTTCACGGCTTTCTGGCACAACCACTTGACCATGAATGTTTGTTGGAATACCACCCATTTGATAGTGGATGGTCGGTACTACTGGAATTGGCTCTTTTGTACAGTCAACGTTCGCGAATTTCTTACCAATCTCGAATACAGATGGAAGACGCTTCATGATGGTGTCTGCACCCAAGTGCGTCATATCAAGCAAGATGTAGTCTTTGTTTGGACCACAACCACGACCTTCTTTAATTTCTTGGTCCATAGAACGTGATACGAAGTCACGTGGCGCCAAGTCTTTCAATGTTGGTGCATAACGCTCCATGAACGGTTCGCCTGAATCGTTACGAAGGATACCACCTTCACCACGACAGCCTTCCGTTAACAATACGCCTGCGCCCGCAACACCCGTAGGGTGGAACTGCCAGAATTCCATATCTTGTAATGGAATACCCGCACGAGCAGCCATACCAAGACCGTCACCAGTGTTGATATATGCATTTGTAGATGCACGGTAAACACGACCTGCACCACCTGTAGCAAATAATGTCGCTTTCGCTTGGAATACTGCAATTTTGCCAGTTTCTTGGTCAATTGCTGTAACACCAAGTACATCGCCTGCTTCGTTACGGATCAAATCAAGAGCAATCCATTCTACGAAGAATTGAGTACCCATTTTCACGTTGCTTTGATAAAGCGTGTGAAGAAGTGCGTGACCTGTACGGTCAGCTGCAGCACATGCACGTGGAACCGCTTTTTCACCGTAGTTTGCAGAGTGACCACCGAATGGACGTTGGTAAATTGTACCGTCTGCGTTACGGTCAAATGGCATACCCAAGTGTTCTAATTCATAAACCACTTGTGGCGCTTCGCGCGTCATAAATTCAATCGCGTCTTGGTCGCCCAACCAGTCAGAACCTTTTACTGTGTCGTAAAAGTGGTAGTGCCAGTTATCTTCTTGCATGTTACCAAGAGATGCACCAATACCACCCTGCGCTGCAACAGTGTGTGAACGTGTAGGGAATACTTTGGTCAATACCGCAACTTTCAAACCTGCTTGAGCAAGTTGGTAAGATGCACGCATACCTGAACCACCACCACCAACGATGACTGCGTCAAAGAATTGGTGTGGAATATTTGTATAATCTTCTTTAGGGTTAATCGCGCCCATGATATTTTCCTATCAATTCGCCCAGAAAATCTGGATTGCCCAGATTGCGTATGCAAAAACAGCAATAATCACTGCTGAAGTCAGCACTAGGCGTAAACCTGAAGCTGAAGGACCCATTTGACGAGTAGTCACATAGTCAGTGAATACTTGCCACATACCGATCCAAGCATGTGCAACAAGAGATAAGACTGCCAATAAAGACATAATCTTCATTGGTAATGTCATCATAAAGCCGTACCACTGTTCAAAGTTGAATCCACCGTTAAGAAGAATCCAACCAAATACCACAACGGTATAAACAGCAAGAACAACAGCACTAATACGTTGGATAAACCAATCGCGAGAACCTGAACCCGTTAAACCTGTAGCACTTTTCATTAGATTACAATCCATACAAATGCTGCAACGATACCGATAGCAGACAAGATCAATGAAATAGTAGCTGCAATGCGACCACTTTGCAGTTCTTCTGCAAAACCAAGGTCAGCAAGTAAGTGCTTAACACCAGCAATGAAGTGATAGATTAAGCCGGCTACAAATACCCATACGATAAAGCGCACGAAGAAACCGTTAAAAATTTCTTGAACTTGAGCAAAACCTTCAGGTGAAGACAAAGACTTGTCTAACAACCATAAAAGTACCGGTACGAGTAAAAATACGATGACACCAGAAAGACGGTGTAGAATTGATGCAATAGCCACGGGCGATTTTAAGTTTACTTCTAAAACTTGACCCATGGACAAATTGACAGGTCTGTTGCTTTTCACAGCGGGCATCCTGTAAGTAAAAACTCCATCCGGAGTTTGTTGGAATAAATTCGAAGGAAAGCTGGCATTGTTAGGCAAATTCATGCCTAACCTTAAAACGACACTGAATTATAAAACGTCAACTGTTAAAATACAAACAACTCTACTCGGCTTTTTGGCTAAAAATCCTTTAAATAAGAATCATTAACAAGTATAAAAGTAAACCACTCGCCATCAATAGCCACACAAGAAAACATAAAACCTTGTTTTTAAATCAATTATTAAAATAAAAATTCCTAGAAGCGCAATAAACAGCTTTAGAATATTTAGACTAAAGATAAATTTGTACTTTGATTTTCTGATGTTCTTTGGATTTTCACATACTTATATATAAGTATGTAGCGCTATATATGTATGCACTCTACTTCGTTGCAGCAATTTACAACCACAACACAAGACTCTTAGACCCAGACAGCCCATCACTTTGCTTTGGTCAAGGTACACCTGATCATGGATTAAACTTTAATGTCGGCACATACCTCAATCTATTTATACAACTTATATTTACTTTAAACACCACACCTGAATAAATATTAAAAATGACAATCATCATGCGAATGAATGACTTATCCAGTATTTTCTGTATCTGTATGGGCACAAAACCACACTTTATTCACAAAGATTTCGTCATTTTTTAATCAAAATATGATGGGTTATGGCTATTTTCAGGAGTTTAATCAGTCATTTTTTGATCAATCAATATCGAATTTAAATACCAGACTTACTGCCTATTACAACCAATCTGACCACCCTACCGTGTATGTAAAAACGTGTAAGTTATGAGAATTAGATAAATTTAAGTATTGGACTGAATCCTGCTAAAGAAATAGCACATCAAAACTAGTATTTAAAATTGCTTACAATTAATCCGTATTGATGATTTTTTTCTGCACATCCGACAAATTTTGACTTATGATACGGCGGCTGTGCTGTGATTTTATTGATTTTTTTACTGGAATTTTTTCGACTTTTTCTATAAATAGTCGTCTGCTTAATCCATAAGTATAATTGACAAAATTTCAGTACTCTCTAATCTTAGAGCTAATTTTTAATCCGTCTGACTTGCGCATTAAAAGATTGATACTTCGAGTCAGATCAACATTCACCAGGACAGGAGATCTATTGAATGTCTGAAGCAACTGGCAAAAAAGCCGTATTACAGCTTGATGGAAAAGAAATTGAATTACCAATTTACAGCGGCACATTAGGCCCAGATGTAATTGACGTTAAGGATGTGTTGGCGGCAGGTCACTTTACTTTTGATCCTGGTTTTATGGCAACAGCGTCTTGCGAGTCTAAAATTACGTTCATTGACGGTAACAAAGGTATTCTTTTACACCGTGGTTACCCAATTGACCAATTAGCGACTAAAGCTGACTACTTAGAAACTTGCTACTTATTATTAAATGGTGAGCTTCCAACTGCAGAACAAAAAGCTGATTTTGACGCTAAAGTTCGTAACCACACTATGGTTCACGACCAAGTAAAACGTTTCTATAACGGTTTCCGTCGTGACGCTCACCCTATGGCAATCATGGTAGGTGTTGTTGGTGCGTTATCTGCGTTCTATCACAACAACTTAGACATCGAAGATGTTAACCACCGTGAAATCACAGCGATTCGTTTAATCGCGAAGATTCCTACTTTAGCGGCTTGGAGCTACAAGTACACTGTTGGTCAACCATTTGTTTACCCACGTAACGACTTAAGCTACGCAGAAAACTTCTTGTACATGATGTTTGCTACACCAGCAGACCGTGATTACAAAGTAAACCCTGTTCACGCTCGCGCAATGGATCGTATTTTCACGCTTCACGCTGACCACGAACAAAACGCGTCTACTTCAACTGTACGTTTAGCTGGTTCTACTGGCGCTAACCCATACGCATGTATCTCTGCAGGTATTTCTGCACTTTGGGGTCCTGCTCACGGTGGTGCGAACGAAGCTGTTCTTAAGATGCTTGACGAAATCGGCTCTGTAGAAAACGTTGCAGACTTCATGGAAAAAGTGAAGACTAAAGAAGTGAAGCTTATGGGCTTCGGTCACCGCGTTTATAAAAACTTCGACCCACGTGCAACAGTAATGAAGCAAACTTGTGACGAAGTTCTTAACGACTTAGGTATCAACGATCCACAACTTGCACTTGCAATGGAACTTGAGCGTATTGCGTTATCTGATGAATACTTCATCAAGCGTAACTTATACCCTAACGTAGACTTCTATTCAGGTATCATTCTTAAAGCGATTGGTATCCCAACAGAAATGTTTACTGTAATTTTCGCTCTTGCACGTACTGTAGGCTGGATCAGCCACTGGTTAGAAATGCACAGCGGTCCTTACAAAATCGGTCGTCCACGTCAGCTTTACACAGGTTACACTCAACGCGACATCAACCGTTAATTCGGTTCGCGTTGTACCTTGTAAAACGAGTACGACTCAAAAAACCACCTTCGGGTGGTTTTTTTTATTTTTGAATATTTATCCACACTAGAATACAAAGCCTTGGTAGTTTGACTTAGACAACATAATTAAATTGGGTCGCAACCCATTTTACGCTATATTTTTAATGTCAGCCTTTCATGATCAATTTACATGCCGCAACTGCATTTCTTATTTTTAAGTCTGCTCATGCGTTTTTTAAAACTTGCGCAGTTTAAATATCGCTACTTAACACCTGCAGAAATACAGCTCTGCCAGTCTGTGTTCGGCCATTTAATTGACTACAGCAAAGTCAGAGTCATGAATCACCCCTATTTACCTTGGCAACCACAACATATATTTATGGCACCCTGTGGTGATATTCATGTACGCAATTTGCATTACCGTTCAGACTACACACAAGCACATTTAGGCTATCAAGCCATTTTTATTCACGAAATGGCGCATGTTTTACAATACCAACATAAAATCAATGTCTTGCTACATGGCGCACTCTTACAAACGGCATATTATTTAAGTTTTAAACAGTACAATCCATATCGCTATCAATTGATTACAAACAAGCCTTTTTTTGCCTATAACATTGAACAACAAGGTGAAATTGCCAAAGATATTTTTCTTAAAAAAATAGACAATATTATTTTAAACAGCCCGCACCGCTCGACTTAGCTCACTCATCTTGGTACATGCTTATTTCACGAAAAACACATGCATCATACAACCTAAAAATATAATGCTTTTCAAATAAATAGCATAAAAATTCTGTCACATTTCAATGATATTCTTGCAGACAAGACAATAAAGTGTATTCGATGCTAGCATCTATTCTAAATTAAGATAAAATAGCAAAAGTCTCCATTTTTGCACTGCAAAATAAGATCTTTATCTGTTAGATAATAAATGGTTTTTATTTGTGCCTTTCGGCAGTCGTTTAATCCACAATACACTACGCTGAAATTTTTATAACAATAATCATCAGCCACTTACGTGTATTCTACACCTATAGGAATAGGACTTAATTTAAATGAAATCTTTTAAAATTGCCCTTGCACAGTTCTCTCCACACATTGGCAATCTCGAAGCAAACGCGCAAAAAATGCTTGAACAAGCAAATGAAGCGAAAAAACAACATGCAGATTTGATTATTTTTCCTGAACTTTCAATTTTGGGCTACCCTGCAGAAGATTTATTACTGCGCCCAAGCTTGAATCAACGCACACAACAAGCATTTGAACAATTACGTGAAATTAAAGATATTGTTTTAGTTTTCGGCTTTGTCAATGAAACTGAAGATGGTCAGCGCTTTAACTCGGCTGCCGTCATGAAAGATGGCAACATCTTAGGTATTTACAACAAGCAAAATTTACCAAATTATGCTGTATTTGATGAAAAACGCTATTTTGATGAAGGTCATCAACACTTAGTTTTTGAATACCTTGGTCATAAATTTGGCGTTTTGATTTGCGAAGATTTATGGTCTTTGCCAACCGTGCAGCAATTGGCACAGTTGAATGTAGAAACTGCATTGGTCTTGAACGCATCGCCTTATGAAGTGGGTAAACCGCAGCATCGTGTACAGACCATGACCGAACTGGCAAAACAATTACATCTCAATGTGGTGTATGTAAACCAAGTTGGCGGTCAAGATGATTTAATCTTCGATGGTACGAGCTTTGTGATTAACCAAGCAGGCAATGTTGCATTACAAGCCCCAACCTACCAAGAAGGTTTATTCTACGCAGAATATGACGCTGCACAGAAGCACTTTAAAACTGCCGAAATTAGCCCAGCTTTAGACACCCTTGCAGAAATCTATCAAGGTTTAGTATTAGCAACCCGTGACTACGTGCAACGCTCTGGCTTCCCTGGTGTAATTCTTGGCTTGTCGGGCGGAATTGATTCAGCGCTCACTCTTGCTATTGCGGTTGATGCAATTGGTGCAGATAAGGTACAAGCGGTAATGATGCCGTACACTTATACCGCGCAAATTAGTGTGGAAGATGCTGCAGAGCAAGCCAAAACTTTAGGCGTGACTTTTGGTATTGCCGAAATTCACCCGATCGTAAATAGCTTTATGCAAACGCTGTATCCTTTCTTTGGTAACAGCCCTAGCGATACCACAGAAGAAAATCTACAAGCCCGTGCCCGCGGCACAATCTTAATGGGTCTGTCGAATAAGTTTGGTAACCTCGTGCTTTCTACAGGTAACAAATCTGAGTTAGCAGTTGGCTATTGCACGCTTTATGGCGATATGGTCGGTGGTTATGCGGTACTCAAAGATGTGTACAAAACCATTGTGTTTGAACTGGCTAAATACCGTAACAGTATTGCCGATACTCCTGTGATTCCTGAGCGTGTGATCACGCGCCCACCTTCAGCAGAATTACGTCCTGACCAAAAAGACCAAGATTCTTTACCACCATACGAAGTGCTCGATGCGATTTTGTATGCGTATATTGAAGAAGATCAGAGCCAAGAAGACATCATTAGCAAAGGCTTTGAACGCGCGATGGTCGAGAAAGTCATTCAATTGGTTGATCGCAACGAGTACAAGCGTCGCCAAGGTGCATTAGGACCACGTATTAGTTCACGCGCTTTTGGTCGTGAACGTCGCTATCCGCTCGTCAATGGTTGGAAAGCAGGGATTTAACGCTAAAGCATTGCTTAAACAAAGATATAAAAAACCAAGCTACGGCTTGGTTTTTTTGTACCTGCCATTAAACCAATGCTGCAAAAAGTAGCCTAAAATTTTGACATAAAAAAAGACCAAGCTGAGAGCTTAGTCTATAAAAATGGTGGCTATGACGGGACTTGAACCTGTGACCCCCGCATTATGAGTGCGGTGCTCTAACCAACTGAGCTACATAGCCATAAACTGTGTGCGCATTATCTAAACTTAGCCCTGCATCGTCAAGTATTTTAATTTACAAACGCTCACAGTTTAAGCAAAAACAGTGCAATTTGTTTAATTTTAATCAAATTACTATTTTCTTACGGAGATTCTTAAATATTTGCAGCAAAATCTATATCAAGTCACACAGAAAAAAGAGAATAAATTCAACCATGATCTTGAAGTCTATAATACTGAGTAGCCTTGTTGTTGGCTTAAGTTCCTGCGCTTTGGTTTCACCTATTTTTGTAGATTACAACGGTGTACGGCGTGATGTTGCGCAATTTATTAATTCTAAAATGAGTTATAGCATCGCAGACCGACGTGTCTTGGTTGCTTATGCCAAAGGGCAGCAAAAGATTTTAACGGCACATCAACTCAATGCTGCAGCGCAGCAACAACTGGCTTATGAGCGTGCTGTAGGGCGTTATTGTGCATCACAACACATTTCGCTAAAAAAATTAAATCAGGTCGATGCCAAAATTTTTGCTCACTCTGATCAACAAGCCAATTGGCAACAGATTCAAAACCAACAAATGCAGATTCAACTGGATACAGCTCAAATAGATTGCACAAATAAATTTTAAACAAAAAAAGACCACGTTAGTGAACGTGGTCTGAAAAATGGTGGCTATGACGGGACTTGAACCTGTGACCCCCGCATTATGAGTGCGGTGCTCTAACCAACTGAGCTACATAGCCAAAAACTGTGCGCGCATTATCTGCTGTAATCTAGGCAACGTCAAGCCTTATCACGCATCAATTGCTTAAAATTTGGTGAAGTGAACCGATAAGCCGGGTTCTGTCGAGAACGATCATTCCTCTAGGCGTACAATCACTCATACGCTCAAGCGACCTACCCGAATCCAGTACGGGCCGTACCTCAGGATTCCTATTTGGTCTTGCTTCTGGTGGGGTTTACCATGCCATGAACTGTTACCAGCCATGCGGTGCGCTCTTACCGCACCCTTTCACCCTTACCTTCAATTTCTTCCGAAAAAGAAACCATACGAAGGCGGTCTACTCTCTGCTGCACTTTCCGTCGGCTCACGCCGCCCAGGCGTTACCTGGCACCCTGCCCTATGAAGCCCGGACTTTCCTCCCCTGTTTCAGTCACGGAGACCTCCACAGCAGCGATCGTCTGGTTCACTTCGAAGGCGCATTTTAGCAAAATTATAAGTTAATTGCTTGCGCTTTTTTGAGCAATCAGTTTTTTATATTTTTCCAGCAATTGTTCCTGTGTTTCTACATGCTCTGGATCGAGCGGAATACAATCGACTGGGCAAAATAACTGACACTGCGGCTGCTCGTGATGTCCTACACATTCAGTACATAATGCTGGATTAATCTCATAAATCAGCTCACCCATATAAATTGCCTCATTTGGGCATACAGGTTCACAGACATCACAGTTAATACATTCATCGGTAATATATAAAGACACGCTACCAACCTTGTCGTAATTTACGCTCAAAGGCTTCGACCACAACAGGTGCAACAAATTTAGTCACATCACCTTTTAAGCGTGCAATTTCACGAACTAATGTAGAAGAAATAAATGAATATTGCTCTGAAGGAGTCAGAAATACCGCTTCATATTTCGCATCTAATTGACGGTTCATATTTGCCAACTGAAATTCGTATTCAAAATCTGAAACAGCACGCAAACCACGCAAAACTGCAGTCGCATTTTGCTCACGGAAAAAATTAACCAATAAACCATCAAATCCGACAAATTCAACATTAGGCAAATGCTTTAAAGATGCCTGTGCCAATTCCACACGTTCTTCCAAAGTAAAAATTGGATTTTTATGATGTCCAATGGCAATTGCGACCACGACTTCATCAAACATTTTTGCAGCACGTGTCACCAAGTCAATATGACCATTAGTAATCGGGTCAAAGGTGCCCGGATAAATTACGCGAGTTTTAGACATCCATTATGCTCTAGTTGGTTTTGTCAAAGTTAGTTTAACAAATACAAAAAATTTTAGTGAACTAAAGTCTACCAAATTATGAAATATCAAAGCAGTTTAGCCAACAGTTGTGATGATTTTGATTTGTCAGCAAGCCTTGGTTTGAGGCACAATAGTCATAAGTTTGGAAGTAATTGAATATGGCGAAGCTAACTGTAGTTAAAAAAAATACGGGCGGAACAATTGCACAGAATAAACGTGCACGCCACGATTATTTTATTGAAGAAAAATTTGAAGCAGGACTTTCTTTGCAAGGTTGGGAAGTCAAATCTTTGCGCGCAGGACGTATGACTATTACCGAAAGTTATATCCTGTTTCGTGACAATGAAGCCTTTTTATTTGGTGCACAAATTCAACCACTCTTGTCGGCTTCAACGCATGTAGTGCCTGAAGCGACCCGTACCCGCAAACTCTTACTTTCACGACGTGAAATTGAAAAGTTGATGGGTGCAGTCAATCAAAAAGGTTATTCTTGCGTACCTTTAGCATGTTATTGGAAAGGCCCTTTAGCGAAGCTTGAAATTGCTTTGGTGAAAGGTAAACAATTGCACGATAAACGCGCTTCTGAAAAAGACCGCGATTGGCAGCGTGATAAAGCACGTTTGATGCACAAATAATTTTGCACATTCCGCCCATAAAAAATGCTCGATGTTGATCTCGAGCATTTTTTATGGAAGTTTTAAAACTAAAAATGCTTAGTCTTTAAGTTTTAATTCCACCAAATATTTACCAAATTTGACTGCAGTTTCCAAATCACCTTCGGGTGGCGTAACTTCAACACTGGCATTATCAGACTGCGTCATTAAACCCAAAAAGCTCGACATGCGGTTAATATCGTGTGGACTACGCCCTGTCGGCATAAACGGTAAACCTGACCACAACATGCCATGCTGCATCGCAAATAAATTAATTTGTTGCAGCACCGCCAGTTTATCGCCACTTAAACCACCGCCATTGGTAAAACCTGCCGCCAGTTTGCCCTGCCAAGTTCTGGCCAACCAACGCTTAGACGATTGCTCCATAAACTGTTTTAAAGCCGAAGTAATGCTGCCCATATAAGTTGGACAGCCCATAATGATAATATCGGCTTGATCTAGGCTATCCCATTCAATTTCAGCCACATCCATCAAAGTCACCTGAGCATCCATTTGCGCAGCACCTTGTGCAATATGCTGTGCCACCTTAGCAGTATGACCATAAGGACTGTGATAAACCACCGCCACACGAATAGCAGCGCAAGAAGATGTTGAATGAGTCACTGACATGAGAATGTTTAAAACCAAATAATTAAGTCAAGTTTAACACTAAGCCTGCATAAACACGAATGTTGCCATACGTCCTGTACGTGCTTGACGGCGGTAAGAATAGTAATCATCGGCTTGTTGATACGAGCACTGATCACCGCCCAAGACCGTTGTAACACCATGCTGCTGCAAAATAAAACGCGCGATCGCATACAAGTCAGCAAGATATTTACCTTGCTGCTGCCCTGCAATAAAAGCCGTGTCTAATTCAGGATATTTATCGCAAAATGCCTGTTTCACCTCAGCCCCAACTTCAAAACACGGCTGACTAATAGCCGCACCCAACCACGCCCATGTTGGAGCACTTTGCATTTCGACGATGGTGTTTTCGATAATACCGTTGGCAAGACCACGCCAGCCTGCATGCAGATTCGCAACCTCAGTGCCTTCGGCATTGCCCAAAACCACAGGTAAACAGTCTGCGGTCATCATCATTAAAGCATGCGCTTTACGCTGAGTGACCAAACCATCGCCTTCTAAAGCTTCACAAGTGATTTGCTCATTAATGGTCTGACACAACACGCTATGTGTTTGCGTCATCCACGTCATTTTATCGACCCCATATTCAGCAAACTCTGCCAGTAAACTCATACGATGCTGCTGCACACGCCATGCATCATCCTGCACATGCAGCGCCAGATTAAAACCAGATACATCGGCACAGTCTGTCGCTAAAGCTTGCACATGTTGTATGCGGGTTTGCCCAACATACACACCTGCAGGTAATCCTTGAACAAATTGCATAAATCTATCCTTAGTCGTTTTCTGGCATTGCCGTATCTGAGTTGATCTTGTTAATGCTGTCTATGCAACAATTAATAGGCAGCATTTTCACTGCGTAACACGTCTACCAATTGTTTAAAGTCTTCAGGCCACGGCGCTTCAAACATCATTTCTTCTTGAGTACGTGGATGCACCAAACCGAGTTTGACGGCATGTAAGGCCTGACGTTTAAAGTTACGCAAGGTATCGTTTAATAATGCCGATGCGCCTGCTGGCACACGTACACGTGGCGTATAAACAGGATCGCCAACCAAACCATAACCAATATAACTTAGATGCACACGAATTTGATGAGTACGTCCAGTTTCCAAACGCGCCTGAACACGAGTGAAATGCTGAAAGCGTTCTTTAACATTGTAATGTGTGACGGCGTCTTTGCCGCCCGGCAAAACAGCCATTTTCACTCGATCTACAGGATGGCGTTTAATCGGCTCATCGACAGTGCCTCCCGCAATCATGTTGCCGTACACCACCAAGTCGTATAAACGATAAACTGACTTTTTCGCCAGTTGCTTGGTCAAGGCAAACTGTGCTTCCAGATTTTTGGCAACCACCAGCAAACCCGAAGTATCTTTATCAATACGATGCACCAAACCTGCACGAGTTAACTCTGCCGATTTTGGATAATGATGCAGCAAGGCATTTACCAGAGTTCCAGAGCTATTTCCCGCCCCCGGATGCACCACCATGCCCACAGGTTTATTAATCACCATGATGTCATCATCTTCATAAATAATATCCAGTGGAATATCTTCAGGCAGGCTGCGGGTTTGCGCTTCAAGCTCGACTTCTAGGGTAAGAAGCTCATCACCTTCACACTTATATTTAGGTTTGACCGTGTTACCATTTACCAACAAATGACCGTCTTTGAGCCACTGTTTTAGCTTTTCACGTGAAAATTCACTCCAAATGATGGCTGCAACTTGGTCGATGCGTAGTCCTAAGTGGCTGTCATCCAATTGAAATTGCAACGATAAACGTGTTGCAGTTGAGTCTGAAGTATGGTTATCTGCATCCTCAGCATCTTCAAGTAAATTGAACTCAGTTTCAGGTAAATTGGAATGGGTAGATTGTGCTTGACTCATTTGCTCATTCAGACAAAAGTGGTTTAATAGCGCAATTGTAGCTCATTGCCCGTATTAACAGAGGAATTTTTATGTCGCTACCACGTTATAAAATAACAATGCTTGCTCTTTCACTCGGCGTTGCGTCTGCAATTGTGGGCTGTAGCAGCAATCCAAAAAAAGAAGTGGTCGATACTGGTCCGCAATCTAGCGAACAGGTTTATATTGAAAAAGCAGAAAAAGCACTGGATCGTGGTCAATACACCGATGCCGTTAAGCATCTTGAAGCTTTAGAAACCTATTATCCAACGGGTGATTATGCGCAGCAAGCGCAGCTTGAATTGTTGTATGCAAAATTCCAGCAAAAAGATTATGAAGGCGCAATTGCTGTTGCAGATCGTTTTATCCGCATGAACCCGCAGCATCCTAAAGCCGATTATGCCTACTATGTACGTGGTGTGGCGAATATGGAACAAAACTATGATGGTTTGTTGCGTTATACCTCGCTCAAGCAATCACACCGTGATGTTAGCTATTTAAAACTGGCCTATCAAAACTTTGTCGATTTTATCCGTCGCTATCCATCAAGCACTTATGCGGTAGATGCTGCACAGCGCATGCAGTTTATTGGTCAGGAACTGGCGGAAGCCGAAATGAATGCGGCACGTTATAACATTAAACGTAAAGCATGGGTGGCTGCAGTAGAGCGTTCATTGTGGGTAGTTGAGCATTATCCGCAAACTCCGCAAATTCCAGAAGCGTTGGCAACGGTGGCTTATGGTTATGGCAAACTGGGCGATCAAGCCACAGCTCAGCAATATATTGATGTGTTGAAACTGAACTATCCAAATTTGGTTAAAGCAGATGGTAGCGTGAATTTACGTGCTGCCCGTCATGACGCAAGCTGGATTAACCGTGCAACTTTGGGTATTTTCGGACGTGAAGCGCAAAGCAGCACTGAAACACAACAGTCAGATACTAAAGCACAAGCAGAGCCATCACGCAGCCTCACCAACCGTTTGAGTTTTGGCTTGCTCGATCGTCCAAAATCTCAAAACGACAGCACTGAATAAAACCATTCCGACTGATTTTTCAGTTTTGAAAAATGCAAAGGGCAAGTTATGATACTTGCCCTTTGTTCTTTTATGGGCTTGTTTCCTGTCCTAGAAAAAGATACAAAAGAGAATACTCATTGAGTCAATCAGCACAGTCTGATGTATTCAACCTGTTCGGCGAACCTTTCACTACCAAGAGATAACAGACAAAACCGTATGGCCATTCCACAGCACACGATTGATCAAATTTTAGATCGCACTGATATTGTCGATCTGATTAGTCAGCGCGTGAAATTAAAAAAAACTGGTCGTACCTATTCGGGCTGCTGCCCGTTCCATCAGGAAAAAACCCCGTCTTTTCACGTTTACCGTGACAAGCAGTATTATCATTGCTTTGGCTGTCAGGCAAATGGTAACGCCATCCGTTTTTTAATGGATATTGATAACCGCAATTTTGTAGATGTCATGAAAGACTTGGCCAGTCAAACAGGCATCGAACTCCCAAAAGATCAGCACGACAATAAAAAACTCTCTTATAAACGTGAAGCCAAAAAGCCAACACCGATAGCTCAACCCAAACCAACAGCAAAAGACCAGAATGAAACTTCTGCAGCTCAAACCACATCAAGCGAACATACTTTTGAAGCTTCTGGCATCGACTTTGATCCTTTTGCCGAGTTTCAAAGTACTGAATACGCAAACTCGGAATTTCAGAACTCGGAATTTCAAAACAATGCCGACCCGTTTGCAGGTTTTGAGCAATGGGACACCATGCAGGACACACCTGCACAAGAAGGCAACTTATACGACTTGCTAGAAAATATAGCGCAATATTATGAGCAGCAATTGCCGCACAGCCCTGCCGCGCAACAGTATTTTCAAAAACGTGGTTTAACCGCACAAACCTTGCAGTTTTGGCGCTTGGGTTACGCACCCGAAGATTGGCAGCATTTAGAAAAAGCCTTTCCGCAAGACATTGCAGGTTTAAAACTGCTAGGCTTAATTCGTACCAGTGACAAGGGACGTGACTTCGATTTATTACGTGATCGGGTGATTTTTCCAATCCGTGACAGCAAAGGACGTGTGGTCGGCTTTGGTGGTCGCGCACTTAATGATGAAATCAAACCCAAATACATCAACTCGCCCGATTCGGAAGTGTTTCATAAAAACCAATTGCTCTATGGTTTATATGAAGGACGCAAACAAAAAGCCCAAGATTATTTAATGGTCGAAGGCTATATGGATGTGATTGCCTTGCAGCAATACGGCATTCATGGTGCTGTAGCGACACTCGGTACAGCCAGTAATACCGATCATTTAAACATTCTATTCCGCCAAAACAACCGCATTACCATCGCGTTTGATGGCGATGCCGCAGGTCAAAAAGCCGCACGTCGTACACTGGAAATTGCACTGCCTTTGCTCAATGATGGACGTGAACTGAAGTTCTTTGTTTTACCCAATGAGCACGACCCTGACTCACTTATTCGTCGTGAAGGCATCGAAAATTTCCGACGTTTATTAGATCAAGCACCTTTGCTATCAGATTTTGTCTTTGCGCATCTCACCCAAAACCATAATATCAGTACCCCTGAAGGCAAAAGTCAGGTCATGGGTGAACTGCGGCAGTTGACCGAACTTTTGCCCAAAACGGGTTCTTATCGCTATTTGCTGCAACAGTTTTTCCGCGAAAAATTAGGCTTTAACCGTAAATGGCAGGCACAGACCAATAACGATGCATCTTTGAGTTTTAGCACCAAAGTCGATGCCGAAGAATATGTGATTGCGATTCTAATCAATCATCCATATTTATATATTCACTTTGAACCGTTACGTGCGCTGATTCCAAATGATCACCTGCTGCATCAAATCTTAAATATTTTAAATACTATTTTTGATGATCTACCCGACGATCCTGAACAAGCCAAATATTATATTTTGGGTGCATGCTCAGCATATCACTATGAATTGCAGCGCATTTTGCAACAAGCCAATGTCAGTGATTACACAACTTCTCCTGAGCATGTTGATAAGTTGGCGCAGGATTTTTCAACCAAATTGCAATACGACTGTTTACAGCAAAAAATTCGCTCCAAAAAATTCAGCAGTATTGAAGAAATGAAGCGATTGAAACATCAAATTTATGAAATTGATAAAAAAAGATCGCTGACCTTGTTAGAGGAATAAGCGATCTGATTAGATTAAGTTTGTATCATCAAAAATCTTTTTTGTGAATCACGTTAATCTTGCTTATTTGCGACGATGTTTGGCAGTCGCTGCTAAATTTTCCTGCATAAACTCAAAACATTCAGGCTCATCACCTTTGGCTGCTTCACGCAATAAAATAGAAGTTGGATGCAGCAGTTTTTGGGTTAAACGATAGGAAAATTCCTGCAGAACCTGTGCAGCATCTTCACCTTTGGCAATACGCGCCATCGCCAAATTTAATTCTTCCTGACGCAAGCTTTCGCCATGTTCACGGTAAGCATGAATGGTCGCACCTGCTTGCTGAACTTTTTGATGGGTCACCAACTCAGTCACAAGCTGATTGACCATTAGCTCTGCTTCCACAGCCGCCTGACGACGCTGCGCCAAGTTTTCATCAATCACGCTTTGCAGGTCATCGACCCCGTACAAATACACGCCATCCAAGTTTTCAATTTTAGGATCAATATCACGTGGTACGGCCAAATCGACCAACAACATTTGCTGATAGCGACGTTTCTTTAACGCTGCTTTTACTTCAGGATAAGCAATCACCTGATGCAAACTACCCGTACAGCTTGAAATTACATCAGCGCGGTGTAAATTGGCCGCTAACTGATCAAATTCAATAATTTCAACTTCAACCCGATGCGCAATTTCTTGTGCCAAAGCTTCGGCACGAGCGCGGGTACGGTTACAAATTAAAATTTTAGCGACGCCCATCTCGGCCAAATGCTTCGCCACAAGGCTATTCATTTCGCCTGCAGCCACCACCATCACTGTTAGTTTTTCAGGATGGCTAAATACTTGTAACGCCAGTTGCGCTACCGCATAACCCATAGACACGGCATGGCTGCCTACGGCAGTTTCTGAACGTACCCGTTTGGCAGCATAAAACGCATATTCAAAAATTCGGTTGAGTTGTTGCGAAACCGTATGTGAGTCTTTGGCTAAAGACAGCGCAGTTTTGACCTGACCTAAAATTTGCGGCTCACCCAACATGAGTGAATCTAGCCCACTGGCTACGCGCATTAAATGCGACACCGCCTGTGCATTTTCATAACGATAAACATGACGACTCAATTGCTTCGCATCAATACCATTGACGTGTGCAAGCCAATCCAACACCTGTTCTGGATGTTCAGACATGGCGTAGACTTCGGTACGGTTGCAGGTAGACACCACCACCAAATCATTCAGTTCGGGATGTTGGCTTTGCTCAGCAAGTAAGGCACTTAACTTTTCTGGGTTAAATGCAATTTGCTCGCGCAACTCTACAGAGGCGGTTTGATGGTTGACACCCAATGCAAAGAAAGACATATCAGATCATCATTTCGCTAAATTTATGCTATTGTGCAATAACGGTGTCATAAAAAGCATTACTTGGATCAAGAAAAATTGCGTCAAACAAATAGCCGACCATACGGCGCGACAATTAAGCAATATTCTACCACATTCTTACTGGTCGGTAGCATGGCTTCAGTTGCTCATCTTAGAGCATCTGAAGAAATTTATCATGCAAATTCAAATTATAATGCGGTAAAACAAACCATGGTGGCAGAATTTGCCTTGGCTTATGGCGATATTCCAACTGCATTACACAACTACACGGTCTTGGCAATTAAGAACAATTCGACTTCCATTAAACAACGCGCCCTGAATATTGCCATTGAACAAAATGACCTACGTGCCGCATTAGATATTGCAACACATTGGGTGGTACAAGAACCATCCGATGTCCCTGCACTGTTTTATTTGGCGCACATTGCACTCAAAGCGCATGAATATGACTTGGCTGCAGAAACCTTAGATAAAATTCTAAATATTGATGCCACGGCTGACTTAGAACAAATTTTGGCGGGAATTTCCCCTGAATCTGTAGAAGACCGTGAATTTCTGATTCAAGCCCTGCGCACCAGCAAAGCCAAAGACAATCCATCTATTTTGGTATTGATTGCAGGTTTAAAAGCGCAAAATGGACAATATCAAGCCGCGCTCGACACCATTAACAGAGCGTTGCGCAAACGCCCGAAAGTCACTGGCTATATTTTAATGAAAGCCAATTTGTTGAGCGTACTTGGCAATGAAGAAGAAACGGCAGCTTGGTATGCAAAATCCAGCCGTAAACACAAAAATAATTTTGAAGTCCGTTTAGCCGAAGCCAAATATTTGGTCAAAAAAAATGAAGCAACTTTGGCGCTAACAAAGCTAGAAGCTATTTTAAAAAAATGGCCTACGGAAGATGAAGCCTTATTTATTGCAGGTTTGACCAGTATTGACTTGAAACAATACGAAAAAGCCGAAAAATATTTAGTAGAGTTGCGCTATTCAGCCCAATATCAAAACGAAGCCTATTTCTATTTGGCAGTCAATGCCGAGCGTAAACAGCACTTTGAAACAGCCAAAGCCTATTATCGTTTGGTCGATGGTAGCCTTTATACGGTTTCACGTCGCAACATGATCAGTATTTTTGCCCAGCAAGATAAACTGAACGATGCCCTGCGCTTTTTAACGCAGGAACGGGTCAACTATCCGCAGCACGCCAGTTTTTTATATCAGGCACAGGCCGATATTTTAAAACGCATGGACAATAAAAAAGCAGTACTGCGTTTGTTAGATGAAGCCATCAAAAACCTGCCCGATGATCCTGACCTGATCTATTCAGAAGTCTTACTATTGGATGCACATCAGGAAAAAGACAAACTGGATCAACTGCTCACCAAGTTACTGGAAATTGAGCCGAACAGCCCAACCTATTTAAATGCCTACGCCTATACTCTTGCACTGCAAAATCGTCGTTTGGATGAAGCGCGTCGCTATGTAGAGCAAGCACTTGAGTTTGCACCTGAACAAGCCTCTATTTTAGATACTTTAGGTTATGTCAGCTATTTGCAAAATGACTACACTGCTTCGGCACAGGCTTTGGAAAAAGCCTACGCGCTGAGTCATAGTGCCGCGATTGGCTCACGTTATGCAAAATCGTTGTATATGCAAGGAGATATTCAAAAATTCAGCCAAGTGTTACAACAATTACAACAAAATCATCCGAATGATCCGCAATTGCAACAATTAAATTCGCTATTGTTAGCGCAGCCCGTTAAAAAGAGTTAAGTGATTTTATGCGTTTATTCTCAAAATTAGGTCTTACCCTGTTTGTCAGTACCAGTCTGTTCATCACAGGTTGTCAGCCTTTTGTGCAATCTCCTGCCCATGTTTCACAGCAAGTTGAAGCCGAAAATCAGTTTAACCTACAAGGCAAAATTGGTGTGCGCACTCCGCAGCAATCTGGCAGTGCCTTTTTTACTTGGGTACAGCAGCAACAGCAGTTTGATATTGAACTGAGCGGCATTTTGGGCGTTGGTAAAACGCAAATTAGCGGACAACCAGGACAAGTCACCCTCAACAGTGCCAAAACAGGGATAATTTATGCCGAAAGTCCTGAAGAACTGTTAGAACAAGCCACAGGTTGGCAAGCGCCCATCACCCACTTGGTCGATTGGGTACAAGCCCGACCTGCAACGGTCAATGCCCAAATTCAAAAAGACCCCCAACAGCGCCCGACTCAATTTATTGAAGATGGTTGGACGGTCGATTTGAGCTATAACGACAGTGCCAGTTTGCCAAACCGTCTGATTTTGAAACAAGCACTTGAATCAGGGCAAGAAAACCGTATTACAATGCTCATCCAAAATCGTTAATCACTTGCCAAGTTTCGCCATGATTCGTGTACCCTCACCTGCCAAATTAAATCTGTTTTTGCACATTACTGGGCGTCGTGACAACGGCTACCATGAATTGCAGACTATTTTTCAACTGATTGATTTATACGACTGGCTAGAATTTGAAGTCAATGATACTCAAAGCATTCAAATTCAGGGTTTAAACAGTGTCAATTTAGAGCAAAACCTGATTTACAAAGCCACGCAAATTTTAAAACCCTACGCGAAACAAGCCACAGGTTTAAATATTAAAATTGAGAAGCACATCCCTATGGGTGCAGGGCTTGGCGGAGGTTCATCCAATGCCGCAACCACCTTAATTGTAGTCAATCAACTTTGGCAATGTGGCTTGGATACTCAAAAACTAGCTGAACTTGGTTTACAGCTCGGAGCAGATGTACCGATCTTTGTGCATGGTCGTAATGCATGGGCAGAAGGCATTGGTGAACAGTTAACATTCATAGACTTAGCCCCAAAACAATATATTGTGTTAAAACCTGACTGTTTTATCAGCACTCAACTACTTTTTTCACAAAAAACATTGACAAGAAACACGAAGCCCACTAAATTCTGCGGCTATCAGATAAAGCCATCTGACTTTGGAAATAATTTTGAGCCTGTGGCACGAAATTTATACCCCGAAGTTGATGAAGCAATGCGTTATTTAGACCAATTTGGTCAAGCAAAGCTTACAGGTACAGGTGCTTGTGTCTTTACTGAAGTGACTGCAGAAATGAATGTAGACGACATTTTGGCACACTCACCATGTACTGCGTACGTTGTGAACAGCTTAGATGAATCTCCATTACGACATTTCACAGTACAATAGGGGTATCGCCAAGTGGTAAGGCACCGGTTTTTGATATCGGCATCCGTTGGTTCGAATCCAGCTACCCCTGCCATCTCTTTCACCTGTAGATTACTGTATTAGGGGTATCGCCAAGTGGTAAGGCACCGGTTTTTGATATCGGCATCCGTTGGTTCGAATCCAGCTACCCCTGCCATCTTACAGTGATCAAATCTAGGGGTATCGCCAAGTGGTAAGGCACCGGTTTTTGATATCGGCATCCGTTGGTTCGAATCCAGCTACCCCTGCCATTTTCTCGCATTAGACAGAACCCCCAATATTACCGCTATCCTGTTAATTTACCTTGACAGAACGCAGTAAAAATATTAAAGTTCTGCCGCATTAGGGGTATCGCCAAGTGGTAAGGCACCGGTTTTTGATATCGGCATCCGTTGGTTCGAATCCAGCTACCCCTGCCATCTATTCTTACATACACCAACCGCCAAGGGTGCTTCATGCCCAATCTTGTCGTTTTTAGTGGAACCGCGCATCCACAATTCGCTCAAAAAGTCGTAAGCCACTTGCACATTCCTTTAGGTGCTGCATCAGTTTCTACCTTCTCTGATGGTGAGATTGCTGTAGAGATTACCGAGAATGTCCGTGGTAAAGACGTATTTATCGTACAACCTACTTGTGCGCCAACCAATGACAACCTCATGGAAATCTTGGTGATGGCTGACGCGTTGCGTCGTGCAAGTGCAGGTCGTATTACTGCCGTTATTCCTTACTTCGGTTATGCCCGCCAAGACCGTCGTCCTCGTTCTACACGTGTTCCAATTACCGCTAAAGTGGTTGCAGATATGCTCACCACTGTAGGGATTGACCGTGTAGTGATGATTGACTTGCACGCAGACCAAATTCAAGGTTTCTTCGACATCCCTGTAGACAACATTTATGGTACGCCTGCGCTATTGGCTGACCTGCGTCAACAGTCACACGACAATCTCATGGTAGTTTCACCAGACGTTGGTGGTGTGGTTCGTGCGCGCGCTGTTGCAAAACAAATGGGTGATATCGATCTTGCAATTATCGATAAACGTCGTCAAAAAGCGAATGAATCACAAGTGATGCATTTGATTGGTGATGTAAAAGATCGTGACTGTGTCATTGTAGATGACATGGTGGATACTGCAGGTACATTATGCAAAGCTGCCGATGCACTTAAAACTTTTGGTGCTCGCCGCGTTGTTGCTTATGCTACCCACCCTGTACTTTCAGGCAAAGCGATTGAAAACCTGAAAAATTCTGTGATTGATGAACTGGTTGTTACAGACACCATTCCTCTTTCAGAAGAAGCTCAAGCACTTGGTAAAATTCGCCAAGTATCTGTAGCAAGTATGGTTGCAGAAACAATTCGCCGTATTAACAACGAAGAATCTATTAGCGCAATGTTCGATTCTTATCTATAATAGAGCGCTAAATTTTCAAAGCCCTGCCACTTGGCAGGGTTTTCTATCACTAGATTGGTCGCAGATCTAGTTTATTTAAACTCAAAATAAGGATGTCTATCATGGCAAACTTCGTATTAAACGCTCAAGCGCGTGAAGCAGCTAACCAAGGGAAAGGTGCGAGCCGCCGCCTTCGTCACGCTGCATTAGTTCCAGCTATCATTTATGGTGGCGACGCTGAGCCTGTAACAATCACTTTAGAACTTCGTGAGCTTGTAAAAGCTTTAGAAAGCAATGCTTTCTTTGAAGAAGTTGTAGAAATCAAAGTAGGCGACAAAGTTGAAAACGTGAAAATCCAAGCGTTACAACGTCACCCTGCTAAAAACACACCTATGCACGCTGACTTCAAACGCGCATAAGTGTTCATGGTATAATTAGTGGCTAATATTTCACTGATTGTTGGTTTGGGCAACCCTGGTAAAGAGTATGCCCAAACCCGCCATAATGCAGGCTTCTGGTTTGTAGAACGCCTTGCAGATCAATATGGCATTACATTAAAAGCCGATCCTAAATTTCACGGGATCAGCGGACGTGGTAATATCGAAGGTCAAGACGTTCGTCTGTTATTACCCACAACCTTTATGAATCGTTCTGGTCAAAGTGTTGTTCCCTTCGCCAAATTCTATCAAATTGCACCTGAAGCAATGCTGATTGCTCATGATGAACTGGATATGAACCCAGGGATCATTCGCCTAAAAACGGGTGGTGGTCATGGTGGACATAATGGTTTACGTGACATCGTGCCGCACACAGGTCCAAACTTCCATCGTTTACGCATTGGTATTGGGCATCCGGGTTCAAAAGAACGCGTGTCTGGTCATGTACTGAGCAAAGCACCAAGTAGCGAGCAAACTTTAATGGATGATGCACTTGCACATGCATTAGGTCGTATCAAGTTACTGGTCAATGGCGAAGTACAACAAGCCATGAATCAAATCAATGCCTATAAACCGAACTGATGAATCCACAATTGTTGAACAATCACACTTGCCATGTCGCAATTTTCAGAGCAAAATGCGCTTTCTGCTCGGAACTGACATCCAGCAAGCAGTGTTTGAATTCAACCATAAGATAAAATCTTAGGTCCACTAAGGAGACGCTCACCATGCTATCTCGTTTATTAAAATGCAAAATCCACCGTGCTTTTGTAACTCATGCAGAACTTCACTACGAAGGTTCATGTGCAATTGACGGAACACTCATGGATTTGGCTGGCATTCGTGAATATGAAGAAATCCACGTATGGAACGTGACCAATGGTAAGCGCTTCACAACTTATGCAATTCGTGGTGAAGACAACTCAGGCATCATTTCAGTCAATGGTGGTGCTGCACACCAAGCCGATGTAGGCGATATTATTATTATTGCAACCTTTGGTGACTTCACTGAAGCAGAAGCCAATGCGCACGAACCACGTTTGGTCTATGCAAACCCAGACAATACCGTAAGCCACACTGCAAACTGTATTCCTGTACAAGTGGCTTAAGCCATTCCTGTATAAAATAAAAAACTCGCAAATTTTGCGAGTTTTTTTATGGCTCAATAAAAGTCTTTCTAGTCTTTAATCGCAAGAATTACAAATTAGTCATCGTGCAAGCTATGCAATAAGCTATGGCTAATACCATCAGCCCTTAAAAATGCAAAATCATAACTTGCGGTTGCAAGCGCCAACACGCGACGCTCAAATTCCTGCCACAAAGGTCGCACTTCTTTGTAGTGAATGCCCAAGCCACTTTCATCGGTAAAATGTCGATTTTTTTCACAAATTTTCAGTGCATGATACAACTTACGCCCTTTTGAAGCATCATCACGTAAACGCACCCGCTTAGAGCGGATAAACCCTTCGACATGACGCAGGTCAGCAAAAGGCAACATAGGCACTAAAATCTGATCGAGCTGTGCATCTAAACGACGCCAAACGGCAGTGTGTTGTTCAGACGTATAACTGTTCCATTGAATCACTTCATGGTTAAAGCGACGGCAACCTCGACAGACAGCATCACCAAACACCGTAGAACAACGACCTGCACACGGGGTTAAAGTGGCAATTTGACGATCCTTACTCAACACAACACTCCAATATTTAACAACACCTGTTGGCGCATCAACATGAACACAACATTCTTCTTTGAAACGAGTGGCATCATACCCCGTTCTGCTACATTTTTAAAATGTTGTGTCGTGCTTTAAAACCATGTACCGCACTCGGTTTTCTCGCATATTCACACAAAGCAGGTTAGAATATGCGCCTTAAATTTTTGTCTTTCATCTATTGGAGTACTCCATGAACGCTACTGTAGAACAGCTTGCACCTGTAGAACAGCCAGCGACCACGACTTGGGTTGTTGCCGCACTTTATCAATTCAAAGAAGTTGCAGATCCTGCCGATCTTCAACAACGCTTATTAGATTTGGTAAATTCAATCAACCTTTGCGGTACTCTTATTGTGGCAGGTGAAGGCATTAATGGAACTGTAGCGGGTGATCGTGCCGCGATTGATCAAGTTCACCAATTTCTGTTGAATGAAGGCTTTACTACAATGGAATACAAAGAGTCGCACAGCTCTGAAAAGCCATTCCGTAAAATGAAAATCAAGCTGAAAAAAGAAATTGTGACTTTGGGTGTAGAAGTAAAACCACGTGATTTAGTCGGTCACTACCTAGACCCGAAAGAATGGAATGAACTGATTGCCCGTGACGATGTCATTCTGATTGATACCCGTAATGACTATGAATACAAAGCAGGAACGTTTAAGGGCGCAATTGACCCGAAAACTGAAACGTTCCGTGAATTTCCAGAATATGTGAAACAAAACCTAGAACAGCATAAAGATAAAAAAATTGCGATGTTCTGCACAGGCGGGATTCGTTGTGAGAAATCGACCTCTTTATTGTTGCAAGAAGGTTTTACCGAGGTTTACCACTTAAAAGGTGGCGTACTTAAATACTTAGAAGAAACACCAGCAGATGAAAGCTTATGGGAAGGTGAATGTTTCGTATTTGATGGCCGTACTGCGGTGACACATGGTATGCAAGAAGGTCAAAACACCAAATGTCATGCTTGCGGTTGGCCATTACTGCCTGAAGAAGTTGAATTACCAAGCTATGAACACGGTGTATCTTGTGTGTACTGTATTGATAAAACCAGTGAGAAACAAAAAGAAGGTTTCCGTATGCGCCAATCACAAATTGCCGCAGCTAAACGTAAACGTCTGTAATCCGTACAGGCTCATACACATCAACAAGGTCTAACAAAAGCCATGTTGATGTTGTATCGACCACTCTAATCATATTGAAAAAGTCCTCATCCAGTATGGGGATTTTTTATGTCTACATATATGCTTCACGCAAGATTACATAGAACATAAAAATACAACGCTTGTTTACCAAGCATTGCGCAATATCCCCAGATTGGGTGATAGCATTCAATCAAAATAAGCCACAAAATCTGTGGCTATATTGGTGCAGATGTTTAGCACAAACTCAACATCTCCCATAACCCAAAATTCAAGGATCGTTATGTATTCCTAAATTTATATGCCGCAATCAGGAGTGACGCTATGCCTAAAACAACAATTTCAAATTCAATGCACACACTACGTTTTACGCCTGTAAAATCTGTGACTGCTGCGCATAGCACAACAATGCAAGATGGTTTGGAACATGAATCTCATACTTTTATTGTGGCTTTAGGTGCAATTTTAGGCGGTATTATTGCAGCATTTGTGGGCTACCATCTGCAAGCGCATTTCTTGAATTACGCCCTGCTCTGTGCCATTCCTATACTTGTGGCATATAGCTTAAGACGTGTATATATCTATACCCTGACCCATGCAGAGCTTGATTAAGTCTAGATTGCGCAAGACTTTACTGTTCGTCCAGTACTGCTTAGGATAGAAGCACTTTTCTAAAGCACAACTGGCATGAACTTAACTGAATGGATTATTTCCATTATGGAACAACTGGGCTACCTTGGTATTGCCCTGTTAATGTTTCTGGATAATGTTTTTCCACCCGTTCCTTCTGAAATTATTATGCCCTCTGCAGGCTATTCTGCATCGCAAGGGCAATTACTGCTATTGGGTGTCATCATTGCAGGCTGTATCGGCTCGTTGTTCGCAGCGGCAGTGTTATATTGGGTAGGTTATCGCTGCAAACATGAAAGTATTTACCACTGGGTCAATCGCTACGGTAAATATCTATGGATTAAAGAACAAGACGTCCGAAACTCCCTGCATTGGTTTGAACAATATGGACATCGGATTGTATTTTTTGGGCGCATGATTCCCGCTATTCGTTCTCTCATCAGTATTCCTGCAGGCATGAGCCACATGCCATTTTGGAAATTTATGTTTTATAGTGGTTTAGGCACAATTATTTGGACCACTTTTTTAGCTTGCGTGGGTTATTATTTTGGTGAAAACCAACAATTGATGCAGCAAATTTTCAGTCAGGTCAGCCATGTCATTATAGGCTTGGTGCTCTTAGTCATCGCAATTATTTTATACCGTAGGCATCGCCGTAAAATGCGTGACTAATGCTTGTGTTGCTGCGCAATTGAATCAATTTTTTGGGGAAAATCAGACATGAAACCATATTTATTATTTTTTGCTGCGGTTTACAGTATTACGCTGGTCTTACTCATTACCGTATTGATTTTTGGTCTGAACTTAGGTGGCTTGACCTTGCTCCCTGCATTAATTGCCGCAGCATTCATTAGCGCAGGACATTTTGTCAAAAAAGAACAACGCTTACCGAGCAGTGATGAAAAAATTCAACTGGTTTGGGGCTCAAGTGCGGTGGCAATTATTATTGGTAGCTTCTTTGTGTTTTTCTTGGTGCTGATGAATCCGAATGCAGAAGCCATTTTAAAAGCTGCAGATAAAGCAGGACTAGCACTGGCTGCGGTGGTGATGCTGTGTTTGATTGCGATTCATGGTGCAGTTTTTCATGTTGCCTATGGTTGGTATGCGAACCGTTATTATCAAAAAAAGTACTTATAAGCTTACCTAAAGTACGTATTTCACACTGAACCGCAACATCAAACACTTAAAATCAACATCAGGCTGATATATCACACATAAATTTACGTCTGACATGCGCTGTAACTGAAATGCATTCTGAATAGGCTATAAGCCTACATTGTAGCAGCGTAGATTAAGCCTATTCATAGCGATTTATGAATATAGGAACGCTATAACGCATACAAAGATAAAAAGGTGATTCGAATGTCAGATTTTGAACGCAATGAAAAAATTGACCGTGATGTGGTTAAGAACTTACCAAAAGAAGAACGTGATCGCTTAAATGCCGATCCAATTACAGGAGAACCTGGTGCACACCCTGTCGGTACTGGTTTAGGTGCTGTTGGCGGTGCGGCTACTGGTGCAACAGTAGGTGCGCTGGGTGGTCCAGTAGGTGCTGTGGTCGGTGGTGCTGTAGGCGCTGTAGTGGGTGGTTTGGCAGGTAAAGGTGCAGCAGAAGTTGTGAACCCTACCGAAGAAGAAGCTTACTGGCGTACCAATAGCTTAAATACAACCTACTTTACAGAAACACGCAACCATTATCATGATTTAGATTATGATCGTGACTATCAAAATGCCTATCGCATTGGTTATGAAAACCGCCCACATTATGATACGCACACACGTTTCGAAGATGTTGAGCCCGATCTAAGAAGCAAATGGGAGCAAATTAAAGGCAGTTCACGCTTAACGTGGGAACAAGCTAAATTTGCTGTCAAAGATGCTTGGGATCGTGCGACACGCTAATTGGTAACATGATCATTGAAGCGCCATAATAAAAAACGCACTGCGATTTGCGCAGTGCGTTTTTTTTATGAGGATTACATATTACACAATATGTAAACCAAGCCATTAATCAGGCGTGTGGTACATCAAATATAATTCATTCAGGTTTTCAGGAATTTCTTCTGCAATTTCGTCCATTAACTGACCATTGCGACGGAAAGATTCCATTTGTGGATCTTCTTCATCAATGCCGCTAAACACCATCATTGGCAAAGTTAAATCAACCAATTGCTCTTCAAATTCAGGCGTAAACCATGCTTCTTCGTTTAAGAACATCGCATCGACAAAGCCAACGCTCCAATCACCCAAACTTGAATCAACTTCTGCTTCTTCAATTTCAAATGGAAACTCAATGCCTTCTTCATTGGCTAAACTTTGGCGAATGCTTTCTAACCAAGCCTGAATTTGCGCAATAATTTCAGCAGGCACTTTCTTTTGGTTGCCTTCAAACAATTCATTTAACCATGGGTCAAATTGAGGTCCAACTGCAATGGCACACAAGAAACCATGCGTTGCAGCGAAGTCTAGACCATACTCGTTTTGGTCACCATCTAGATATTCACTTAACAGGTCTAAATCTAAAGCAGTCATTTCAAATCCATCGGTGTCAATTTAGGGGTGTAGCATAGCATTTTCAATGCCAGATACAGTACCTGATTTTAGTCATCTTCATCCATCGTCAAAATCGTCGTCATCGTCAAAATCATAATCAAAATCTTTGAGCTCACGTTCCAAACGACGTTGTGCGAGTAAATCATCAATCAAACGGCGCTTTTCTAAAGATTCTTTCGCGCTTATTTTGTTTGATGCCTCATCGAAATTAACATCATCATCACCGTAGTTATCATCTAGTTCAAAATCTGTAGAAGACACTAAAACTACCTCAGAATGAAAAAATGTGAAGGGTCTAGCCGCTATTTATCTGCCTTTATAAATATTGTCAAGTTTTATTTATTTTTTTCAAAAAACTGCAACATAGACAGCTTGCAACATTGCGGCAAATTTGTGTATTTATGAACAAGTTAGTATCATTATTTGAGATTCGCCCCAATCATAAAAATATTTTGCGGGCAAAAAGGAAATTGACTTGAAAAACAGTAATGAAGCCCCATATTCCTATCACATTCTTCATTCAAACATCATTTTAAAATCATGCTTGATTGATCAATTCACCCCCTATTTAAAGCGAATTGTGCTATCATGCACGGTTTTTCACTGCCACAGATTCAACGAAGAGTAAGCAAAGATGAGCGATATGAATTCCCCTACTTCGCAAGTAGCGGCTCTGATTAGCCGAGGCAAAGAGCAAGGTTACCTAACTTACGCTGAGGTTAACGATCATCTCCCGGACTCAATCACAGAAAGCGAGCAGATTGAAGACATTATTCAAATGCTTCAAGACGTCGGTATTCCTGTGCATGAACGTGCGCCTGAATCTGATGATGCAATGTTCGAGGATAATGCGGAAGCTGCCGACGAAGTTGCTGAAGAAGAAGCTGCAGCGGTACTTGCCTCTGTAGAAAATGAGCCTGGTCGCACCACAGACCCTGTGCGTATGTATATGCGTGAAATGGGTACGGTTGAGCTGTTAACGCGTGAAGGTGAAATTAGCATTGCGAAACGTATTGAAGAAGGGATTCGCGATGTACTTCACTCGATTGCCTACTGGCCAAACGCAGTGCAAGTGGTACTGCAAGAATATAAAGATTATGAAGCAGGCGAACGTCGCCTTGCCGATATTTTATCAGGTTATTTAGACCCTGAAACCGATGAAGAAATTCCAGAAGTTTTAGAAGACGAAGCCGAGTTAGACAAAGAAGAAGACACCAGCAACAAACCAACCAAAGACGTCAAACTTGATGATGACGATGAGGAAGAAGAAGCTGAAGCCGAAGAAGAATCTGAAGCAGATTCAGGTCCAGACCCAGAAATTGCAAGAATGCGTTTTGGTGAATTGGAACAGGCTTATCTTGCAAAAATTGCTGCCATTGAAAAACATGGTCGTGAAAGTGCCGAAGCTCAAGAGGCTTTAGAAGCTTTAGCGACTGTATTCATGATGTTTAAATTTACGCCACGTTTATTCGATATTATTTCGGAAATGATTCGTGGTACACATGAACAAATTCGTACTGCTGAACGTGAAGTGATGCGTTATGCGGTGCGTCGTGGTCGTATGGATCGTACTCAATTCCGTACCTCATTCCCAGGTCAGGAATCTAACTTTGCTTGGTTAGACGAGCACATTGCCAAAGCACCTGCCGACCAAAAAGGCTATTTGGAAAAAGTACGTCCAGATATTTTGGCGTTCCAACAAAAAATTGCCGACATTGAAAAAGAGTTAGGCTTAGATGTTAAAGGCATCAAAGAAATTTCTAAGCGTATGGCAGTAGGCGAAGCCAAAGCCCGTCGTGCGAAGAAAGAAATGGTTGAAGCCAACTTGCGTCTGGTTATTTCGATTGCAAAAAAATACACCAACCGTGGTTTACAATTCCTAGACTTGATTCAGGAAGGTAACATCGGCTTGATGAAAGCGGTAGACAAGTTCGAATACCGTCGTGGTTATAAGTTCTCGACTTATGCAACATGGTGGATTCGTCAGGCGATTACCCGTTCTATTGCCGACCAAGCGCGTACCATTCGTATTCCAGTACACATGATCGAAACCATTAACAAGATCAACCGTGTATCGCGTCAATTGCTTCAGGAAATGGGTCGTGAACCGACTCCAGAAGAATTAGGCGAACGCTTGGAAATGGATGAAGTTAAAGTTCGTAAAGTTCTGAAAATTGCCAAAGAGCCGATTTCTATGGAAACGCCAATTGGTGATGATGAAGATTCACATTTGGGTGACTTCATTGAGGACAGCAACATCACCTCACCTGTTGATGCGGCAACCTCTGAAGGCTTAAAAGAAGCGACTCGTGAAGTGCTTGAAAACTTGACTGAACGTGAAGCCAAAGTTCTGAAAATGCGTTTTGGTATTGATATGCCAACCGATCATACTTTGGAAGAAGTTGGGAAGCAGTTTGATGTGACCCGTGAACGTATCCGTCAGATTGAAGCCAAAGCCTTACGTAAACTTCGTCACCCTTCTCGTTCTGAACACTTACGCTCGTTCTTGGAAAATGACTAAGATTGCTGCATAAATGAGCTATTGAAATTTTTAAATTCAGCCTCATTTATTCAACAAGACAAAAAACGCCTGCCCTATGCAGGCGTTTGATATAGAGATAGAGACACACGCTTATGACGTTATTCAACCGTACCCCATCTCGTGAACTACAAGAGCATCTTTGGGTGTTTCCAATGGATTACCCAATTAAACTCATTGGTGACGCGGGTGATGAACTGCGTATTGCTGTGGTTGAAATTTTAGTGAAGCACTTCCCTGAGTTTGATGCACAAAGCATCAGCATTACCCCATCACGCACAGGCAAGTATCATTCAATTACAGCACAATTGCGTTTTGAAGAATTGGAACAAGTGCATGCCATTTATGCAGATTTGGCAGCTTGCCCACTGATTAAAACTGCATTGTAATTTTGTAGATTGATTTTCAAATAACACGCTTTCGGGCGTGTTTTTTGTTTCTGCGCTGCCAAAATCTTATTCAATCCACAAATCCCCTACAGCCGCCACATTTTCGTATAATAAAATCAATTTCTTGCTTTTATGGATAGGACTGCATCACTGTGGATACTGCACAACGGCCAAACCTGATTATTCGTCAATATCATGACCTGACTGACTATCAAGCTCGCTTTCAGGAAATGAAAGACTGGACTGAACAACGTGATGCAGACAGCCCTGACCAACTCTGGATTTTGCAACATCCGAATGTACTGACCCAAGGGCAAGCAGGCAAAGCCGAACATATTTTAATGGCGACAGATATTCCTGTGGTACAGACTGATCGTGGTGGTCAAGTCACATGGCATGGCCCAGGCCAATTGGTCGCCTACTTCATGTTTGACCTGAACCGTTTAGGCTGGAATGTCCGCACTTTGGTATCTTATGCTGAAAACTTGATGATTGAGCTGCTTAAAAAATACGGCATTGAAGCCTATGCCAAAGCCGATGCACCGGGGGTATATGTCAATGAACGGAAAATTGGCTCACTTGGTTTTAAAATTCGTAAAGGCCGTAGTTATCATGGTTTAGCCCTTAATATTGATTGTGACTTGACTGGTTTTCAAAGTATCAACCCTTGCGGCTATGCAGGTTTGGAAATGGTACGTGTGATGGATTTAGTCAATGACTATCCACATTTTGAAAACTTCTGCGCAGATATCATTGAAACTTTACAAAACAGCGGTTACTTTAATGACGTTCAAGTCATTCACGTATAAATGGCTTTCTTTTCAATAAGAAATAAAATAGAGTATTTACTCTAAATAATGATTTATAACACAGGGATTCAGCGCGTGATTTCAACTAAATCTGTGAAACCCGCTTTGCAACTGGCCTATGTCAAACTCATGATGGATGTGATTGGCAGAGGTTTAGTCATGGCAAGTCAGGTCGATGAAGAAATTAAACAAGAAGTTGCCAAATTTCCCAGCAACTTTGTGTTGTCTATGAAAGTTTTTCCGAATGGTCCAGCCTTTGTTGCCAAAGTCACTGCAGATCATCAATTAGAACTGTTACAGAATACGGCACAAAAACCCGATTTAACCATTACCTTTAAACACTTAAATCATGCATTTTTAGTGTTTTCATTTCAGGAAAGTACCGCACAGGCCTTTGCGCATGACCGCATGATTGCCGATGGTGATGTGTCTTATGCAATTCGCTTGGTACGTTGCCTGAACAAAATGGAAGCACTGATCTTGCCTAAATTACTGGCAGAACTGGCGGTAAAACAATATCCGACTGAACTCAGCTTAAAAGAAAAACTATCAGGTGCAGCCAGTATCTATCTAAAAGTTGCCCAATCTTATTTCAAACGGAGTGCATAACATGGCGAAGCCTTATTACGAATTTTTTTGCCCAGTCAAAGTCATTGCAGGTCATGCCGCGCTTGAACATATTCCGTTTGAATTGGCGACACTCGGTTCGCAGCGCCCAATGATCATTACCGACAAAGGCGTGCGTTCCAACAATTTGCTTGCACCGATTGAAGCGGCTTTTGAATCTACCGATGCCGTGATTGGCTATGTATTTGATGATGTCCCGCAAGATTCAAGTGTGGCGACAGTTCGCCGTGCTGCGCAGTTGTACCGCGAAAACAACTGTGATGCCATTATCGCGGTGGGTGGCGGTTCAGTCATTGACACCTCTAAAGCCACCAATATTTTAGTCAGTGAAGGTGGTGATGACTTATTGCAATATTCAGGTGCGCATAACTTACCACGTCCACTGAAACCTTTTTTTGTGATTCCAACCACATCAGGCACAGGTTCAGAAGTGACTATGGTTGCGGTGGTATCCGACACCGAAAAGAACGTCAAAATGCCATTTGCATCGTATTACTTAATGCCACATGCAGCCATTTTAGACTCACGTATGACGCAAACTTTGCCACCACATTTAACGGCAATGACGGCTATGGATGCCATGACGCACGCCATTGAGGCTTATAGTTGCATGGCAGCCAACCCAATTTCTGATGCTTATGCTACTGCAGCAATTAAAAAAATCAGCAATAACCTGTTCAATGTATTAGACAACCCAAGCGATGAACAAGGCCGTTTGGAACTGGCACAAGCATCGACTATGGCGGGGATTGCGTTTTCAAACTCTATGGTCGGGTTGGTGCATTCCTTAGGTCATGCCTTGGGTGCTGTGGCACATTTGCCACATGGACTGTGCATGAATTTATTCTTGCCATACGTGTTGGAATACAACAAAGACGTCAATGCCGATAAAATTGCCGAGCTGCTATTACCGTTGGCAGGCGCAGACGTCTATGCGCAAACCCCTGCACATTTACGTGCCGATAAAACCATTGCGACACTCTTAGCTATTCGTGACCGCTTATATGCACTGACCAAATTGCCACGCACTTTACAAGAAACTGGTAAAGTCAGCGAAGCACAATTAGATGAAGTCGCTGAAAAAGCCCTGAACGATGGTTCGATTATTTACAACCCGAAAGAAGCCAATTTAGAAGAACTCAAAGCTATCTTAAAAAAGGCTTGGTAATTCCTACAAAATAGGCGAACATAGCCGAAAATCTAGCCTGATGTTTTTCTAAACATCGGGCTTTTCATTGGTAGACTGCTGCGTCTGATGTTTTTTCATCAATATGGCGTTTTTTCTGCTAAAAAAGAAAGCAAAGATACTGACAAGGCGCGTCATTATGGAGTAGATTGGCGCGTTTTTACTTTTTATGTAGGGGGGATTGTTCGTCTCAAACAATCCTGAACAAACATGACTGATCCTTGATCAACGATTAAGAGGATAACGCCGTTGACAAATATCTCTGGGACTCAATCGGCAGCTAAACTGCAAAAAACGCTAGGACTCTGGCACATTATTATTATTGGTTTAGCCTACATTCAACCGATGACGTTATTCGACACTTTCGGCTTAGTATCGGAAGAAAGTCATTTTCACGTACCCACATCTTATATTTTTGCACTGGTTGCCATTCTTTTAACTTCTTTAAGTTATGGTCACATGATTCGTCGTTATCCTTCTTCTGGGTCGGCGTATACCTATGCACAAAAATCGATTCATCCCAACGTTGGTTTTATGGTGGGTTGGTCATCTTGGCTAGATTATTTACTCTCGCCAATGGTCAACATCATCTTGGCGGTGATTTATCTGGAAGCCTTATTCCCTGATGTGAATCACTGGATTTGGGTGGTGGTACTCACGGCATTTATGACGGGTGTCAACTTGCGTGGCGCGCGTTTTGTCGCCAACTTTAACAGTATGATCGTTTTGGTACAGTTGGTGGTCATTGGCGTATTTACATGGATGATGTACACCAAACTTCAGGCAGGCTTCAATGCCGATGGTCCAATTACTGCCGAGCAACGTTATCAGTTATGGAGCTTAGAACCTTTCTGGAATGAACTTACTTCGGTAGGCGCATTGATTACAGGTGCAACCCTACTCTGCTTCTCATTTACAGGTTTTGACTCACTCAGCTCACTTGCAGAAGAAACCAAAGACACTGAAAAAACCTTACCGAAGGCAATGTTCTTAACTGCGCTAATTGCGGGTGTAATTTTTATTGTCAGCACCTATTTCATGCAGATTTTCTTCCCAAATGAACCGGGCAGCTACTTTAAAAATATTGCAGAAACGCAGCCAGAAATTCTGCTCTTGGTAGGCGGCTCGCTGTTCCAGTCTTATGTGCTTGCCTTTGCTATTGTAACGGTAATGGCATCTGGTATTTCGGCTCATGCAGGCGTTTCGCGTTTAATGTACGTGATGGGTCGTGATGGCGTGATTAACAAAAAAATCTTTGGTCATATCAGCCCACGTAGCTATACACCTTCATACAATATTTTAATTGTAGGTGCTGTGGCGTTAACTGCTGGTTTTATGAACTTGGATTTTGTCATTTCATTAATCAGTTTTGGTGCCCTCACCGCATTTAGCTTTGTGAATTTATCGGTGATTTCACGTTACGCGCTACGTGATGGTCGTACCAAAGGCTTTAAAGACCTTCTCAATTTTGTGATCGTACCGTTGTGCGGCTTTATTGCAGTCTTTGCTTTATGGCTCGAAGTCGATGAAACTTCATTGAAGTATGGCTTATGGTGGGCAATGTTTGGGGTTTTATACCTCGGTTATAAAACCAAAGGCTTTAAACACCCTGCTCCGCAGCACAATGAGTTTGATGATCGCTAAGACAAATAGCATCACAACTTTAAGATCAGGCGCTTTATGCGCCTTTTCTTATGCCTCAAATGGATTGCAGCGTTAAATCAGCAAAATAGCGAAAACAAAAAAGCTGAGTACAGTTTTGTCTCAGCTTTTTATCTATCAATTGTACGCATTGATGCTAAAGATCGCATTAAATTTGAAATGAATTGATGCTCAAATTAGAGCAATGCTTTAAAACCTTGCTGACGCCATGCCTCATACACAATCACAGCCGTTGCATTGGACAAGTTTAAACTACGTGAGTTTTCTGCCATGGGTAAACGAATCCAGTGCTGCTGCGGAAACAACATGCGTACGGCTTCTGGCAAACCGCGTGTTTCAGGCCCCATCAACAAGGCAACAGGTCGGTTTAAATCCGAAGTATGTGGTGTTTCTGTGCCTTTGGTGGTTAATGGATAAATCGCATCTAAACCCACGCCTTTGCTGTCTAAATCAGCCAAGCATTGCTCAAGATTGTCCCAAATCTGCATACGTGCCCATTCGTGATAATCCAAACCTGCACGTTTCAGCTTTTTATCATCCAACTCAAAACCTAATGGCTTAATCAAATGTAATTGCGCACCTGTATTGGCACACAAACGAATGATATTTCCTGTATTGGCTGGAATTTCAGGCTCATATAAAACAACGTGGATCACAAATTTTCTCTACTTTTCACAATCCCTCCCCAGCTCCCTTTAGAAAATGTAGGAACTCCCCTCTTTTTAAAAGAGGGGTTGGGGGAGATTCATTACCATTTCAACTGTTCACGTAAATTGACCACTTCACCAATAATGGTCAAGGTAGGCGCCTGAATGTGGTGCTGTGCGACTTTACTGGCAATATCCGCCAACGTCCCCACCACCACTTTTTGTTCAGGTGTCGTGCCTTTAGAAATTAAGGCGACAGGCATATCCGCCCGTTGTCCATGTGCAATCAGTTTTTCACAAATGCTTTCTAAGCCAACCAAGCCCATATACAGCACCAAAGTTTGCTGTTCATACACCAATTCTGACCACGGCAATTCAGGCGAACCTTCTTTTAAATGTCCAGTAAGAAAACGCACACTTTGCGCATAATCTCGATGAGTCAGTGGAATACCAGCATAAGCCGAACAGCCCGAGGCTGCGGTGATGCCCGGTACGACCTGAAATGACACACCTGCTTCATACAATTCTTGAATTTCTTCACCGCCACGCCCAAAAATAAAGGGATCACCGCCTTTTAAACGACAGACACGTTTACCCGCTTGTGCGTATTTGACCAATAAGGCATTAATGCCTTCCTGCGGCACGGCATGATTGGAACGTGCTTTGCCGACATAAACTTTTTCGGCATCACGGCGGCACAACTCCAAAATGGGAGCAGACACCAAACGGTCATAAATCACCACATCGGCTTGCTGCATTAAACGCAGTGCTTTTAAAGTCAATAATTCAGGATCACCAGGGCCTGCACCCACTAAATAGACTTCACCTTTTGGCGTGTCCCATTCAGCCAAAGCTTGTTGGATGCTTTGATTAGCAGCCTCAAGATTGTCATTGAACACCTGTTCTTTCAGGGGACTCGCATAGAGTTCCTCCCAAAAAATACGGCGCTCATCTGGATTGACAATTTTCTGTTTTACTGCGGCACGCCACTGACCTGAAAACTCTGCCAGTTTGCCCATACCATGCGGAATGGTACTTTCCAGTTGTGTACGAATTTGACGTGACAATACAGGCGATGTGCCATTACTCGCGACTGAAATCACCAAAGGCGAACGGTCAATGATGGCAGGCACCATAAAACGGCAATGTGGTGGATCATCAACACTATTGACCAGCACATTTTCGGCTTCGCAAGCTGCAAAAACTTGCTGATTGACCAAATTGTTATCCGTTGCAGCAATCACCAAACGATAGTGACGTAACGCAGTAGATGGACTAAAAACATCCTGTACATACTGCCCCTGACTTTGTTGCACCAGTTGCAATAAATTGACATCAATTTCAGGGGCAAGCACATCAACTTTTGCGCCCGCTTTAGCCAGTAACACCGCTTTGCGATAAGCAATATGCCCACCGCCCACAATCAGACAAGGTTGCTGCTGCAACTTTAACGAGATTGGAAAAATATCCACACTAAACCTCAATATTTAAATCTGATTGTAAGCAATTTCATCCTAAGTCGACCTGCACTCAACTTAGTCAATAAACTCTAAACCGCCCATGTACGGACGTAATACTGCAGGAATTTCAATCGAACCATCGGCACGTTGATAGTTTTCCATAACAGCCAATAAAGTACGTCCTACCGCCAAACCTGAACCGTTTAATGTATGCACAAATTCAGTTTTCTTTTGGTCGGCACGGTAGCGTGCTTTCATACGGCGTGCCTGAAAATCACCCATATTCGAGCATGATGAAATTTCACGGTAAGTGTTTTGACTTGGCACCCAAACTTCTAAGTCATAGGTTTTGGTTGCGCCAAAGCCCATATCGCCACCACATAGAATAATTTTACGGTACGGTAAACCAAGTGCCTGCAAAATACCTTCTGCATGTCCAGTCAATTCTTCTAAAGCCTGCATTGAGGTTTCTGGTTTTACAATCTGCACCATTTCGACTTTATCAAATTGGTGTTGGCGGATTAAACCACGAGTATCGCGACCATAAGAACCTGCTTCGCTACGGAAACAAGGGGTATGCGCTGCATATTTTAATGGCAAGCGTTCAGGGTCAATGATTTCATCACGCACAAAGTTGGTTACTGGAACTTCGGCAGTTGGAATTAGATAGTATTCTTTTTCACCTTGTAATTTGAACAAATCTTCTTCAAATTTAGGCAGCTGACCTGTACCACGCAATGAATCTGCATTGACCAAATACGGCACATACGCTTCGGTATAACCATTTTGAACAGTATGTGTATCTAACATGAACTGTGTAATTGCACGTTGTAAACGTGCCAATGGCCCTTTTAAAACACTAAAACGAGAACCTGTTAATTTGGTTGCAGTTTCAAATTCCAAACCACCCATTATTTCGCCAAGGTCGGTATGATCTTTAATTTCAAAATCAAACTGGCGTGGTGTGCCCCATTTCAATACTTCTACATTATCAGCTTCGTCTTTACCTTCAGGCACAGACTCATCTGGCAAGTTTGGAATAGACAATGATTTAGCTTCTAACTCATCTTGCAACTCTGCCAAAGCCACTTCAGCGGCTTTGATTTCATCGCCAATAGCAGCCATACGCGCCATAATTTCAGAAGCATCACCACCTGCTTTTTTAATCTGACCGACTTGTTTTGCGCCCGAATTACGCTCTGCCTGTAATGCTTCGGTTTTAGATTGCAATTCTTTACGACGTGCTTCAAGTGCTGCCCACTCTGCCACATCTAATTGCACACCACGTTTTGCCAAGGCTAAATTTACAGCCTCAATATTATTTCTGAGTAATTTCGGGTCAATCATAGCCAATCTTGGAATAAGAAAAAAACTGGCTATAGTGTAAGCGCTTCGGGTTAAAAAATACAGTAACCCGATTCACGGCTGCACCTTATTACAGCAATCTCTGCGTATTTTTGTGCAATTTTATTGGCGAGGATACTGCGGCAAACTTGGCAAATATTCAGGCTTAATTAATTTTTCCGTCGCATAGTAAGGCAGAATCAACTCAGGCATACCTTCTGCATAAGATGCTAATTCATACAACGGATAGACAAAGACCAAACCTTTAGCGCCATAATAAAAATTATCGCTCAATTTAAACTTTTCACGGGAAATATCATGTTCATTTAACCAATTATAATTATGGTTAAACAATTCTTCGGTCATTTTGGCTTCCGTATTGGGCAGCATAATATCTTGCAACGCCAAACGCTTTTTCTGTTTTAAATCAAAAGTCACAAATTCTTGGTGATGGATACCATGCGCCGCACCCGCAGGGTAACTGTAGCTTTGCAAACTAAACGTCGCTAAATTGGCATGTTGCCCGATATATCGCACATAGCTTGAACTCTGACTCAGCCGCATAGGATCAGTTTCTTCTACCTTTGGCGTTGCAGTTGATGCCGCAGCTTTTGAAAATGCAATTGGGTCTGCCTTTTGCAAGCGCTGCATAAAATATTCATCAATCCACGCCACATTGGTTTTTACCGTCTGAATATCGTAAGCAGTACAACCACCTTCATCACAAATTTGCTGTTGTGGCAATTTAAGCGCCACCACTTTAGCTTGAATCACAGGAATATCAGCTGCGATAGATGCAGGCGCAGCTTGCTCTGCTTCGGTTTTAGAAGTTGCCTCACTCTTTGGCTGACATGCAGTCAATAGCAATACTGAACTTAAAGCGACAGCACCCAAAAACACCTGTGATTTTAAATATTGCATTAAATTCCCCTCAGCCACGATTCACAAAGTCTAATGATTTGAAATGCAAGCCTGCACAAATCTTGCGATAAAATTGCTTCAATTGAATTAGTCAAGACTATAGATAACTCTTGCTGTTCAATCCTAGAGCAGTTGTGTAACGGAATAATCGGTGGATAAAACTGTTTAAAATTACTACTCAAATTTTTGCGTGATTATTTTTATTTTTTCATTATAAATCAAAATTTTGATAACAAATCCTTAATATAAAATAATGATCTGTGATGACTCAATCTATATCCCGCATACTGCAAAATATGAATTATCCCGAGATTTATCCACAGAAATTGTGGATTTCTCAGGAAGAATATTCAAATAAATTTCCGCTATGCTGAAGCTGAAAACCTTCTCCCTGTGGGAGAAGGCTAGAAAGGGATAGCAAATTATGCTTTTAAAAGAACGTATAAAACATTCAATTATTGATCAATAATGTCCGTGCCTTTTGGCGGCGTGAAATTAAAAGTCGATGCAGGAATTTTGGCATTGACTTTCACATTGTTAAAACGCACATGCGTGGTTTGTCCCAATGAATCCTGCAAAATCATTAAGGTTGGCGCGTTACGTGCACCAAAACTAATGGTTAAACTTTGAAATACGCCATCATCACTTTTTGGGTATAAGGTGTAATAAGTCTTTGACTTATTCGGCTGGGTCACACGATACGACTGCATGATTTGATTGGTATTGCCCGAAAGCAACAACGCAGGCGTATTTGCCACTTGATCATCTAGGCTTTGGCGTACAGCTTGTTGTAAGTCTGGGTCATAAATCCATACGGTTTTACCCGTAGTCACAATTGTTTGTTTGGCTGGACTGGTGGTTTCCCAAAAGAATTTACCCGGACGCTCAACTTTCATAACCCCTTTAAAATTCTGGTTCATGTGCTGTGCCGATAAACCACGGTTTGGCAAAGCCTTGCCATTGTTGCTAACTTTTGTGGTTTGCTCAAAATTGGCGGTAAAACTTTTAATACCATTCAATTGTTTAACAAGGTTTGCTGTCGCTTGTTGCTCCGATGCTGCCACTGGCGCAGCAAACACTGTAGTACTCATGATTGGCGCCAAAGTGGTTGCACCCAATGCCACAGCACACATCGTTTTACGAAGCATATTCATAGATTCACCTTTTTATATTTGCTCAATCGCAATGTTTTGGATGTCCCATCTTAAACCAATTTCTGGCGCTAATATGATAGAAAATAAGAAGTTTTGTATGCTTATTAATATAAAATGTAGAAATTTATCCATCATGATGAAGAACTAAAAGTTATCCTTTGACCCTAATTTTCCATCATACAAGCATAAAAAAACCCACAATCACTTGTGGGTTTTTTCACTATTTCAGCTTACGCTTCAACAGATACGTAGCGACGGCCAAATTGACCTTTCACTTCGAATTTTACTACGCCGTCAGCAGTAGCAAATAAAGTATGGTCACGGCCCATACCTACGTTTGCACCAGCGTGGAATTCTGTACCACGTTGACGAACGATGATGTTACCAGCAGTTACAGTTTGACCACCGTAAACTTTAACACCTAACATCTTAGGATTCGAATCACGACCGTTCTTAGTCGATCCACCGGCTTTTTTAGTTGCCATGTCTATTTACTCCTAGTGATTAGCCTGCAATACCAGTAATTTTCAACTCGGTAAACCATTGACGGTGACCTTGTTGCTTACGGTAGTGTTTACGACGACGCATTTTAACAATACGGATTTTGTCGTGACGACCATGACCAATCACTTCTGCAGTTACTTTAGCGCCAGCAACAACTGGAGCACCGATTTGAACGTTGTCACCGTTTACAACCATTAATACGTCATCAAACGTAATAGTTGCGCCAGTTTCAGCTTTCAATAATTCAACTTTAAGGGTTTCACCCTCAACAACACGGTGCTGTTTACCACCGCTTTGGATTACTGCGTACATAATGTACTCCAAACATGCCCGTGTCGTCGTGCCGATAAAGGGATATATCGATCTTAAAACGAACGCCACTGGGGGTTATTCAAGGGCAAAGATTTTAAGCGATATTCGCACAAACAACAAGCCATTTACGGCAATTATTGCACAACAAGGTTGATTATTTAATACCCAGCCGCGTAAATGACTTTCTGCAGCCTCATCCATATTCAATGGATCAATCAATACAGACAGATTGTGTTGGCGTAAACTGCTGTGCTTGTTAAAATCAGGCCCAACTTGAGCAAATAACTGAATTTACCCACAAAGTTATTGACTTCATTTTCTAGTAGAATTAACAATTACAGCATTTGGCAGTTGCCTAACTATTGCATTCATTGCGTTATTTTCGCAGACTTAAGCAGTTTTCTTGGCTGTAACATAAGTTACAACTGATTCAACTAAGTTGTCATTCAATATTATTGAGGTTTCTCTTCACATGACCATCGACTTTAAGCAAGACATTCTCGCCCCTGTTGCTTCTGATTTTGCCGCGATGGATACATTTATTAATGAAGGGATTACCTCTAAAGTCGCGTTAGTGATGGCGGTTAGTAAGCATGTGGTCGAAGCTGGCGGTAAGCGCATGCGTCCAATTATGTGCTTACTTGCTGCCAAAGCTTGTGGTGCAGAAGATTTAGAGCGTCAACGTAAACTGGCTGCAATTATTGAAATGCTGCATACCGCAACTTTGGTGCATGATGATGTGGTGGATGAGTCTGGTTTACGTCGTGGTCGACCTACTGCTAACGCCACTTGGAATAACCAAACAGCGGTTTTAGTCGGTGACTTTTTAATCTCCCGCGCCTTTGACTTATTGGTCGATTTAAACGATTTGGTATTGCTAAAAGACTTTTCTACAGGGACTTGTGAAATTGCCGAAGGTGAAGTTTTACAATTACAGGCACAGCATCAACCTGACACTACAGAACAAATTTATTTAGACATTATTCACGGCAAAACTTCACGTTTATTTGAACTTGCCACTGAAGGTGCAGCAATTTTAACAGGCACGCCACAGTACCGTGAGCCGTTGCGTTTATTTGCAGGACACTTTGGCAATGCCTTCCAAATTATTGATGATATTTTAGATTACACATCAGACGCTGAAACATTAGGTAAAAATATTGGCGATGATTTAATGGAAGGCAAACCAACTTTGCCTTTAATCTCTGCATTAAGAAATACCACTGGCGAACAACATCAAATTATTCGTCGCAGTATTGCGACAGGTGGTACTTCTGACCTCGATCAGGTTATTGCCATTGTGCAGTCCTCTGGCGCCCTCGATTATTGCCGCCAACGTGCCACAGAAGAAACAGAAGCCGCAATTGCCGCTTTAGAAGCACTGCCAGACTCGGAGTATCGTCAGGCCTTAAAGAATTTAGCCTTATTGGCTTTACATCGCATTCAATAATTTAAATAGCTTATGCATATAAAACTCAACGACTTATTTAGAAAAATGCAAGAACAGCTGGATACACCCAAAGCTGTTCTGGATGAAAATCTGCTGATTGAACTGGTCAATCGTATCCGTCCTAGTGACACTCAAGATTTAGAAGAAACTCATCAAAAGTTTCAAGCTTTCTTACAAGCCTTGCTGCTGACACCCGATGCCAGCTCAACCTTGCAACATTTTGTTTTACGTCTAATCAATCAATACAAACAAACCAGTTTATATGCCGACACGGGAATTTTATCGCTCGATGGTTTTTGGAATCAGTTGTTTCAGCGTTTGGGCGCGCACTTTTTACCGCTGATTAATGATGAAAGCCAACTGCAAGATTTAGTCCGTCGAGTTTTTCCACTACGTAGTGATAAATACTGGCTCGACAATATTGAAGATACCGAATGGCAGCAACTATTTACTTTACTGAATCGCGGACATGGCGGACAAACACAAAAACGCCTGATTCGCAGTGAAATTATTAAAGCTCTAACAGTGCTGTCATATCGGGTCAGCGGCATTGGTTTATATCCTGAATTTATTAGTGCCTATCCTGAACTAAGTGAATATGATTCACCTTTTTTGGCACAAAACCGCGAAATCAACGAGTTTATTCAGCTTTATAAAGTTGCCGATCAACAACACGATCAAATCAGTGCCATTCAACCACCCGATGCCTCTCAAGCTTTGGTGATGATTGACCAATGTCATGATGTCAGCAGTAAAATTCGTCGTGCCACCAAACGAACTGGCGTCAGCATCAGTCTGACCTACTTATTGTCTTTACTTGAACAATGTTTAGAGCGGATTGAACTGTTGCTGAATTTAATCGTGGCGCAAGACAAAGTCCGTTATGTTTCGGCAGGACAATTACTGGTAGATGTAACTGCGGCATTGTATAGCGAACGCAGTGTACGCTCCTTGCTTGCAGAAAATAGTGAGTTAATTGCCTTACAAGTTACTGAAAATGCCAGTAAAACGGGTGAGCATTATGTAAGTACCGATAAAGACGGTTTTTGGAGCATGTATAAAGCTGCAGCAGGTGCAGGTGTTTTAATTGCCATGATGGCGACTTTAAAAACCCTCGCCTCGCGTTTAGTCCTTGCCCCGATGATGCAGGCTATCATCAACAGCATGATTTATTCATTTGGTTTTATGCTAATTCATGTCTTGCACTTTACCGTTGCCACTAAACAACCCGCAATGACAGCAGCAGCACTCGCCTCGACGGTTCAACACCGCAAAGGCTCTAAGATGGCGCAAATCGCCGAACTTGCAGCCTTAATTATTAATATTATCCGTACGCAATTCGTCGCTATTTTGGGCAATATTTCGATTGCGATTCCAGTTGCAGCCTTAATTGCGTTTAGTTGGGATGCCATATTGCATGAACCGTTGATGTCACACACCAAAGCATCCCATTTGCTACACGACTTGAATCCGTTTACGTCACTTGCCATTCCGCATGCCGCTATTGCCGGGGTATTTTTATTTCTGTCTGGTTTGATTGCAGGTTATTTCGATAACATGGCGGTGTATCGTAAAGTCGGGCCGCGCTTAAAAGCTCATCTGCATTTAAAGAAGTTACTCGGACAAGAACGTCTCAATATATTTGCCAATTATATAGAACGAAACTTAGGGGCTTTGGCAGGTAATTTCCTGTTCGGGATTATGCTCGGCAGTACCGCTACGCTGGGTTATATTTTGGGTTTACCGATTGATATTCGCCACATTGCCTTCGCTTCTGCCAACTTTATTCAGGGTTTAATGAATATTAATGGCTCACCTGAAATTGGCCTGATTATTGTGTCCTTTTTAGGCGTGCTGCTAATTGGTTTAACCAACTTATTTGTCAGCTTTACTTTAACCATTATTGTGGCATTGCGTGCGCGTCGGGTACGTTTTGAACAGTGGAAACCTTTGGCAAAATTGGTGCTTACTCACTTCTTAACCCGTCCAAGTGATTTCTTTTGGCCACCGAAACAACCAATTACAGTGGATGACGATTCATCCTCAAATACTGAACGAAATGCTAAAATTTAGTGCACATTTACATTGCGCACAAAGTAACAAAAAAAGAAATTCTTCTCATTTACATTGGCTTGAAATAAAGTGTACTGACTAGTACACTTTATTCCATTCATCAACCGTGCTCAAATCGGTTAAACTTACAGGGATTTTTAGCATGCCTAAAATACTGCTTTATCTCGGTAGTTTACTATTTATAATCAGTGTGTTAGTGCTAAACATTCCAAGTTGGCAACAATTTGATGTTGCCAGTGTGGAGTTTTTAAGTACCCAGCGCACCGCACATTTGAATCAATTGGCAATCACACTTTCTGTATTAGGTGGCATGCCATTTGTATTATTTTTAACCTGCCTATGGTGTTTCTATTTGGCATGGTATAAAAAATACACAAAAATTGTTTTTATCAGTGTAGGACTGGTCGTAAGTATTGCGCTTTCATGGCTGCTCAAATACCTATTCGCGCGACCTCGCCCGCCTGAAGCATTGCATTTAGTGGAAACTTTTGGCACATCATTTCCAAGCGCCCATAGTTTCTATGCTGCAACTTTAGGTTGTTTGGTGATTTACCTGAGTTTGCAACATTCAGCGCATAAAATTTTATCTGTATGTGCATGGTTGTGGATGTTGCTGATGGGCATTTCCCGTGTGTATCTGGGAGTGCACTATCCTTCAGATGTCCTCTCTGGTTGGAGCATAAGTTTTATTTGGATCACATTGTGGTATCTGTTTTGCGCTCAATATCTGCAAGACAAACCCATACATAAGTTTAGATAAAAATCTAATAGAGGTGAAAGAATGATGTCTGCAAAGCTTTGGGCTCCTGCCCTGACTGCTTGCGCATTAGCCACAAGTTTAGCACTTGTGGGTTGTAGCAAAGATCCAAAAGATGCACAGCAAGCAGGTGCAGCTCAGCAAATGCCACCGACTGAGGTTGGCGTACTGGTGGCACAGCCACAAAGCGTGGAACAGTCTGTAGAACTGTCTGGACGTACCACAGCCTTTGAAATTTCAGAAGTTCGCCCACAAACCAGTGGTGTGGTTCTGAAACGTTTATTTACCGAAGGCAGCTACGTGCGTGAGGGTCAGGCGCTTTATGAAATTGACTCACGTACCAACCGTGCCAGTCTAGACAGTAGCCGTGCAGCACTCACCCGCCAGCAAGCGCAATTGAATGTGTTACGCATTAAAGAAGGTCGTTACCGTCAGTTGGTAGGCAGCAATGCAATCTCTAAACAAGAATATGATGACATTGTGGCACAGGTAAAACTTGCCGAAGCCGATGTTGCTGCGACTCAAGCAGAAGTACGCAATGCCGAAATTAACCTAGGCTATTCGACTGTACGTGCCCCAATTTCAGGGCAAACTAACCGCTCTACTGTGACTGCAGGTGCATTGGTTACGGCTAGTCAGGCGGAACCGTTGGTGACGATTCAACGCTTAGACCCAATTTATGTAGACATCAATCAGTCCAGCGCAGAGTTACTACGTTTACGTCAGCAATTGAGTCAAGGTAGTTTAAATAGCAGCAACAACACCAAAGTAAAATTAAAACTTGAAGATGGCAGCTACTACCCTGTTGAAGGTCGTTTGGCTTTTTCTGATGCCAGCGTGAACCCAGAAACAGGCACCGTGACTTTACGCGCCGTGTTCCCAAATTCAAATCATTTATTATTGCCGGGTATGTTTGCCACTGCGCAAATTGTGCAAGGTGTGATTCCTAACGCAATCTTAATTCCACAAGCTGCGATTAGCCGTACCCCAACAGGTCAGGCAATGGCAATGATTGTGAATGCCAAAGGTATTGTTGAACCGCGTCCTGTGACCACAGTTGGTACGCAAGGCAGCAACTGGATTGTGACTGAAGGTTTGCAAACTGGCGATAAAGTGATTGTCGAAGGTATTGCCAAAGTAAAACCTGAACAGCAAGTGGTCGCTAAGCCGTATCAACCGCAAGGCGCTGCTCCTCAAGCTGCACCTGCTGCACCAGCAAAATCGGGGGATGCCAAACCAGCCTCAGAAGCCCAAGCAACTGAATCAAAAGCTACTTCAAATACATAAGGAGTAGACGTTAATGGCTCACTTTTTTATTCATCGCCCCATTTTTGCATGGGTGATTTCATTGGTAATCATGTTGGCGGGGATTATTACCCTCACCAATATGCCAATTGCCCAATATCCGACCATTGCACCGCCAACGGTCACCATTGCTGCAACCTATCCGGGTGCATCTGCTGAAACTGTGGAAAACACAGTAACGCAAATTATTGAACAACAAATGAACGGCTTGGATGGTCTGCGCTATATTTCATCCAACAGTGCGGGGAACGGTTCTGCATCCATTACGTTAAACTTTGAACAAGGTATCGACCCAGATATTGCACAGGTTCAAGTACAGAACAAATTGCAATCTGCTACGGCGCTCTTGCCTGATGATGTGCAACGACAAGGCGTGAAAGTGACCAAATCAGGAGCGAGCTTCTTACAGGTTCTCGCTTTTTATTCACCTGATGAAAGCCTGTCTGCCGATGATATTAAAGACTATGTTAACTCTAACATTTCTGAACCGCTGAGCCGTGTTGCAGGTGTGGGTGAAGTACAAGTCTTTGGTGGCTCATACGCAATGCGTATTTGGATGGACCCTGCCAAAATGGCAAGCTTGCAAGTCACACCAAGTGATATTGCTCAAGCGATTCGTACCCAAAACGCACAGGTTGCGGTAGGTCAATTGGGCGGTGCGCCTGCAATTCAAGGTCAGGCTTTGAATGCTACGGTAACTGCACAAAGCTTGCTGCAAACACCTGAACAATTCAGCAATATTTTCCTAAAAAATACCGCTTCGGGCGCTCAAGTGCGCTTGGGTGATGTCGCACGAATTGAACTTGGTGCAGACAACTATCAGTTTATTTCTAAATACAACGGCAAGCCTGCGGGCGGTGTCGCAATTAAATTATCTACAGGTGCTAACGCCCTAGATACCGCTGCTGCTGTAGAAGAACGCCTTAAGCAATTACGTCCTAACTACCCTGCGGGTTTAAAGGATGAGTTGGCTTTTGATACCACGCCATTTATTGAACTTTCAATTAAGAGTGTTGTTAAAACCTTAATTGAAGCGATCATTTTGGTCTTTATTGTGATGTTCCTGTTCTTGCAGAACTGGCGCGCCACAATTATTCCAACCATGGCCGTGCCTGTAGTGGTACTGGGTACCTTTGCCGTGATCAACATGTTTGGCTTCTCGATTAACACCCTGACCATGTTTGCCATGGTACTGGCGATTGGTCTATTGGTCGATGACGCAATTGTCGTGGTGGAAAACGTAGAACGTGTCATGGTCGAAGAACATCTTGACCCTGTGGCGGCGACTGAAAAGTCGATGAAACAGATTTCAGGCGCACTGATCGGGATTACCTCGGTATTGTCTGCGGTATTCGTACCTATGGCATTCTTTGGTGGGACTACAGGCGTTATTTATCGTCAATTCTCAATTACGCTTGTGACTGCAATGGTGTTGTCACTGGTCGTAGCGTTGACCTTTACCCCTGCCCTATGTGCCACGATTCTTAAACAACACGATCCAAACAAGCCTGAAAGCAACGGTATTTTTGCGCGTTTCTTCCGCTGGTTTAACCGCAGTTTCGATAAGCTCTCGGTTAAATATCAAGGTGGTGTTAACCGCATGACGCATCATAAAATCTTCTCGGGGGTTTTATATGCAGTGGTACTGGGCATTATTGTGTTAGTGTTCCAAAAACTACCATCATCATTCTTGCCTGATGAAGATCAGGGCGTGGTGATGACATTGGTACAACTCCCACCAAATGCAACTTTGGAACGTACTGACGCCACCATGACCAGCATGACCAACTTTTTCAGAGAAAATGAAAAAGAGCATGTGCAGTCGGTATTTAGTGTTTCAGGCTTCTCTTTCTCAGGCGTTGGTCAAAACGCAGGTATGGCGTTCATTAAGTTAAAAGACTGGAGTGAGCGTACAAGCCCTGAATCTCAAGTTGGTGCAATTATCCAGCGTGGTATGGCACTGAACATGATTGTGAAAGATGCCACTTACATCATGCCATTACAGCTTCCTGCGATGCCAGAATTAGGTGTCAGCTCAGGCTTTAACTTGCAACTGAAAGATGCTGCGGGCAATGGTCATGAAAAACTCACCATGGCACGTAATATTGTGTTGGGTGAAGCATCTAAAGACCCTCGCTTAATGGGCGTACGTCCAAATGGTCAGGAAGATACACCACAGTACCGTATTATTATTGACCAAGCGCAAGCAGGTGCGGCAGGTGTCAGCATTGCTGAAATCAACAGCACCATGGGCATGGCTTGGGGTGGTTCGTACATCAATGACTTTATTGACCGTGGTCGCGTGAAAAAAGTCTATGTGCAAGCCGAATCTGATTCACGCATGATGCCTGAAGACCTGAACAAGTGGTATGTCCGCAACAACCGTGGTGAAATGGTGCCATTCTCTGCCTTTGCAACAGGTGAATGGACTTATGGTTCACCTCGTTTGGAACGCTATAACGGCGTATCTGCCAAGAACATTCAGGGTGCACCTGCGCCAGGTGTCAGCTCTGGTGAAGCCATGCAAGCGATGGAAGAAATTGTCGCAAAACTTCCATCTATGGGCTTAAACGGCTTTGACTATGAATGGACAGGTTTATCACTTGAAGAACGTGAATCGGGCGATCAGGCACCATTCCTCTATGCACTGTCATTACTGATTGTATTCTTGTGTTTGGCAGCCTTGTATGAAAGCTGGTCTATTCCATTCTCGGTGCTGTTGGTGGTACCGTTGGGTATTGTCGGAGCATTATTGCTCACCTTCGGGGGCATGATCTTGTTCAAAAACCCGAACCTATCCAACAACATTTACTTCCAAGTGGCAATTATTGCCGTGATTGGTTTATCAGCCAAAAACGCGATTTTGATTGTGGAATTTGCCAAAGAGCTACAAGAAAAAGGTGAAGACCTGTTTGAAGCGACCTTGCATGCTGCAAAAATGCGTTTACGCCCAATCATTATGACCACTTTGGCCTTTGGTTTTGGTGTATTGCCGCTTGCACTTTCATCAGGTGCGGGTGCAGGTAGCCAACACTCAGTAGGTTATGGTGTGTTAGGTGGTGTGATTAGCTCAACCTTGTTAGGGATCTTCTTTATTCCTGTATTCTATGTCTGGATTAGAAGTATCTTTAAATACAAACCAAAACAACAAAATAATCAGGAGCATGTATCGTGATGCAAAACTTATGGTCGCATACAGGCCGTGGTATTGCGGTTTCTGCCCTCGCGCTTGCTTTGACAGCTTGTCAAAGTATGCGTGGGCCAGAGCCCGTCGCTCAGGCAAGTATTCCAAGCAGCTATACTGCTGCTGCATCGGGTACTTCAGTGGCTGAACAAGGTTATAAAGATTTCTTTGCCGATCAACGCTTATTACAAGTTTTGGATATGGCATTGAACAATAACCGTGATTTACGCACAGCGACGCTGAATATCCAACGTGCCCAACAAGCCTATCAAATTACCGAAAACAACCAGTTACCTACCATTGGTGCTAGCGGTGGCGTACTGCGTCAAGACCAAGGTACTGCTTTAGGCACACACACACGCTATAACGTTGGTTTAGGTGTAACTGCCTACGAACTAGATTTTTGGGGTCGTGTACGCAGCTTAAAAGACAATGCATTAGATAACTTCTTGGCAACTCAAAGCTCGCGTGATGCCACACAAATTGCCTTGATTGGTCAGGTGGCGCAAGCATGGCTCAACTATTCTTTTGCCAATGCCAATTTAAAACTGGCAGACCAAACCTTAAAAACACAGCTTGAGTCTTATAACCTCAACAAAAAGCGTTTTGATGTCGGCATTGATAGTGAATTACCTGTCCGTCAGGCACAAATTTCAGTTGAAACTGCACGTAATGATGTCGCCAACTACAAAACCCAAGTCGCGCAAGCACAAAACTTGCTGAACTTGTTGGTGGGCGAACAAGTTCCAAGTGCGTTATTGCCAACGCAGCGTGTGACGCACATTACCAAAACTACCGCAATTGGCGCTGGCTTACCAAGTGACTTGCTGAATAACCGTCCTGATATTCGTACTGCAGAGTATCGACTGTCGGCTGCGGGTGCCAATATTGGTGCAGCAAAAGCACGTTTATTCCCAAGCATTAGCCTCACGGGCAATGCAGGCTATGCATCAACTGACTTGAGTGATTTGTTTAAATCGGGCAGTTTTGTTTGGGCAGTAGGCCCGAGCATCGACTTGCCAATTTTTGATTGGGGCACACGCCAAGCCAACATCAAAATTTCAGAAACGGATCAACAAATTGCTTTGGCTGACTATGAAAAATCAATTCAGTCTGCATTCCGTGAAGTGAATGATGCTTTGGCAGTTCGTCAAAATATTGGTGATCGTTTAGCGGCACAAAAACGCTTGGTTGATGCGACCAATACCACTTATAAATTATCTAATGCACGCTTCCGCGCAGGCATTGACAACTATTTAACCGTGTTGGATGCACAGCGTACGTCTTATGCAGCAGAACAAGGTTTATTGTTGTTGGAACAAGCCAATTTGAACAATCAGGTGGAGTTGTATAAATCTTTGGGTGGCGGTGTGAAAGCCAATACTTCAGATGCCACATCACAACCTGCATCATCGGCAGAACGTAAAGCGCAATAAGTCTTTGCGTCTACCTTAAATTTGCTGCTTAACAGCTCAGATATAAAGACTAAATCAGCTCACTTCGGTGGGCTTTTTTATTGCTTTTTGCAAGCACATTTCATATCTTCAATACGTCTTGTTTTTAAATATTAGAATCTTATGTTGCTTAGTAATCTTGAATCTGTACCAGGTCATCGTATTTCACGGCAAATTGATGTGGTCTATGGCAGCACCGTACGCAGTAAGCATGTGGGGCGTGACTTCTTGGCAGGACTCAAAAATATTGTCGGTGGTGAATTAACGGCTTATACCGAATTACTAGAAGAATCACGCCAAGAAGCGATGGATCGTATGATTGCTAAAGCACGTGGTTTAGGTGCCAATGCTATTGTTGGGATTCGCTTTTCTACTTCAAATATCGCTCAAGGTGCTTCGGAATTGTTTGTTTATGGTACAGCAGTGGTGGTCGAGGCAGATATTCCTAAACTTCCAGACCCATTTCCAGCATCACACTAAAGCAAAGATTATTGAACAGGAATAACATCACATGGATAATTTAATTCTGCAAATTGTTGTCTTTGCGATTTTATTTGCCGTAGGCTTTGGTTTTGGGCGACACAACGAACGCAAACATTTCAAATATTTAGCCGAGCAAGAACTGCGTTTAAGTTATATTCAGATTGATAATAACCGCTTCCAGACCAGTCCCAATTTTGGGCAATTGATACACAGCAATGTGGTCATTTCTCATGATTATTTTAAGTTTGTGATTGCCAATATTCAGAACTTCTTTGGCGGGCGCTTGACCAGTTATGAAAGTATTGTCGAGCGGGCGCGTCGTGAAGCCATCGTCCGTTTAAAATTAGAAGCTGAAAAAATGGGCGCAAATCATATTATGGGGCTGCGTTTAAGCACCACAGAATTGGGGATGCAAGGCGGCATGGTCGAAGTCTTTGCTTATGGAACGGCGGTTCAAAATAGCGTTAGTCAATTCTCTGCAAAACGCTGAGTACATCTTTCAGCGTTTGTAAAGAATTTAGTATAAATACTGATCTCGATAAGGCTGAGGAATTTGATATTGCCGACCATCAAATTTTAAAGTGAAACGCTGTTGAGTAGACACTCGTTTAGTTTCTTTACAATTTTCTAAATCTCCCGACATTTCATAATGTTGAATACGATCACGTAATTGCATATCAAAATATTGTCGAGTTGTATTTCGCAAGATCATTAAAATAGCTTTGCTTTCTATTACTTTGGCATTACAACGTGTATCGGTTTCTGCCTGATAGCGCGCTACGATTAAGCCGTTTAAAATTTTCTTGTTATGTTGTAAATCATATAAATCGAGTACTTGCGCCGAAAAAGGATTGGCACTTGAACGTCCTGCATAATTCCTTCTTAAACCAATTGCCCTTAAGCTTTCAGAAACTTGATACGGCGCCAAATCTAAATGGATAGAACGCAGTTCAATTGCATCTGAAGGCAAAAGCTCTTTCACGTGATAGATTGAATGAAGCTTTTGCGTTTTACTATTTACGGTTAAAAAAGTCAGCTGATAATCATCTACAGGTTGATCATCTTTTGTCTGAGTTTCAGCATAAGCAATTAAAGTTTGTTCAGGAACATTGGGGAAATCCGCACAAGCCAAAAAGTCCTCATTCACTGTGGTTGTATTTGTGTGCTGTCGTAAAATCTTTTCAATATATTCAGGTTGTTTACACAACGAATCATCGTTTGTTTGTAATTTGGCAAATGTCGTTTGAGTCATCCCTAAGAAAGCGAAAAACCACGCGCTGATAAATAAAAAAATACCTTTCATCATTAAACGCATGGCTCATCCTTCTTTTTGTTTTTATTATTTTATTTTGAAGTCACTTTGATTAAAAATTACTTCACTTTGGTTTTACGAATCATTTTATATAAAGTACTTGGCGATAAACGCGACACCAACACGCCCAGTTTTTCTTTAGCGCCCCCGACCACGATATATTCATCGCCTGCCATGAGTGCTTTAACTGTATTTTTAGCAAAAACATCAGCATCTAAACCATTTTCAATGGCTTCATCTTGATGTCCTTGTGGTTTGCCTTCACCATTTAATGCATTAAAAGACACATTGGTATTTACAAAGCCTGGGAAAACAACTGAAACCTGTACGCCCTGCTCCGCTACTTCGGCACGCAAACTATTCGCCCACATGTGAATGGCACTTTTCGCTGCAGAATATGACGCGCGATATTGCGTACCCAATAATGCTGCAACACTAGATACAAAAATAATGCGACCATGTTTTTGCTGTAAAAAGGTCGGCAAGACAGTTTTGGTCAGAAAGACCTGAGAAAAATAATCCACTTCCATAATGGTGCGTTCAGTCTGCATGGTCGTATCAGCAATTAAAGCGCGCTGACTTAAACCTGCATTATTAATTAGCCAGTCAATGCGTCCTTTACGTGCCAAAACTTGTTCATACGCATGTAACACCTGACTTTCATTGGTAATATCTGCACATACAGAAAGATGACGTTCAGGATTCAGCAAACTCACGCGTACTTTTTCAAGTTCTTCATAACGACGTGCGGTTAAAATCACTTGTGCACCTTGTAAAGCACACTCTTTTGCCAATGCCTTACCAATGCCAGAAGATGCACCTGTAATCCACACCACTTTATGTTCCAAGTTTTCCCGTTTTGCCATAACCGTTTGTCCGCGTTATTTAAAAATTTAAGTCATCAAAATTTAAGTCTTAGGTTTTGCAGGATGCTGCAAAAACCCAAGAAAATGGTTTAAATATATCTCTGCACTTTCCAAATCGAATTGCGCACCCATTTTTTCTAGGCGTTTATACCCCAGTTGCGTAGTCAAATGAATCACGCCGTTTAAAGTTTTATCGACCACCAAATTAAATTTCAGCATTTTTTTCGGATCACGAATTAAATAACCCACGCCCTGATCAATAATTTGAGTAAACCCTTTAAATGCAGGCGCAATACATGCACTGTTGCCCTGCCGAATTTGCTCAATACAACCCAACGTTTCTTTCATAACAATACTATCGACAGGATAAGTCACAAAACCTTGCCCTTCCTGCTGATACATCATGCTTGCCAGATAATTCACCATAGGCGTTAAGCGTTCATTGCCAAAAAACGACACCGACCATGGCATATATTTTTGCATGGTTTGTATGACTTGCTGAATAATTTTTTCAGATTCACCATCCAGTGAATGACTAGAACGTGACAATTCACCAAAAAGTTGCTCAATAATTTCACAAGAAATATCGGTCAGTACCGCCCCCAAAGCTTTAGATAAACTTTCCGATTCACCTGCATTGAGTTGTTGATGAATGTGTTGAAATCTTTGATATGTTTCTGGTTTTAATTTTAAAGATACAGCATAAGTCATAACTGAACTTGCCTATTTTGACCGTATTGATGTGTTTTCATCTATTTTAAAATCCATTGCTTAAACCCAGTTTAAAACAGTGTTACAGGCAACGGAGAACTTGAAGTTTTTATCATACTTGTCGCCCATCATACGATGAGTTTGCCCAACTGCCAATTGCGATAAGTTTGGCTGAGTTGAATCTCGCTTAGCGGGCAATTTTTTTGCTACAATAGTTGCAATTTTTTATTCACTTTTAACCTGTTCTTACTATGACTGATTCAGCGCAAAATATTGCTACAACCTACGATCCAACCGAGATCGAGAAAAAATGGTACAAGACTTGGGAAGACAACGGCTATTTCAAGCCATCTGAAAAGGGCGAATCATTCTGTATCATGATTCCGCCGCCAAACGTCACTGGTAGCTTGCACATGGGTCATGGTTTTAACAATGCCATTATGGATGCCCTGACTCGTTTTAACCGTATGTCGGGTAAAAATACTTTATGGCAACCGGGTACAGACCACGCGGGTATTGCCACACAAATGGTAGTAGAGCGTCAATTGGGCGCGCAAAATATCAGCCGCCATGACTTAGGTCGTGAAAAATTCATCGAAAAAGTCTGGGAATGGAAAGAACAATCTGGCGGTAACATTACCCGTCAAATCCGCCGTTTAGGTTCTTCGGTAGATTGGTCACGTGAACGCTTCACTATGGACGAAGGCTTATCGAATGCGGTGAAAGAAGTTTTCGTGAAACTACACGAAGAAGGTTTAATTTACCGCGGCAAACGCCTTGTAAACTGGGATCCAAAATTACAAACTGCCCTTTCTGACTTAGAAGTTGAGTCGGATAAAGAAGAACAAGGTTCATTGTGGCACTTCAAATATTTCTTTGAAGATAAATCACTACGCACTCACGATGGTAAAGATCACATTGTAGTGGCAACCACTCGTCCTGAAACATTGCTGGGTGATACTGCGGTTGCGGTTGCCCTTGATGATGAGCGTTACTCGCACCTTGTTGGTCAAAACATCATCCTCCCAATTACAGGTCGTGCCGTTCCAATCGTAAAAGATGAGTATGTCGATAAAGAATTCGGTACAGGTTGTGTAAAAATTACCCCTGCACACGACTTCAATGACTATGAAGTGGGTAAACGCTGCGAATTGCCAATCATCAACATCTTCAACAAAAATGCTGAAGTATTGGCTGAGTTTGAATATATTGCGAAAGCAGGCGAACAAATTTCTAAAACCATTCCTGCACCTGCAGACTACATTGGTTTAGAGCGTTTTGAAGCACGTAAAAAATTAGTTGAACAAGCGGAAAGCGAAGGTTGGTTAGATCAAATCCAACCGTACACCTTGAAACCACCTCGCGGTGACCGTTCGGGCGTAATTGTTGAGCCATTATTGACTGACCAATGGTATGTGAAAATTGCACCGTTAGCGCAACCTGCAATTGAAGCGGTGCAAGATGGTCGCATCAAGTTCGTGCCTGAGCAATACAGCAATATGTATATGGCGTGGATGAACAACATTCAAGACTGGTGTATCTCGCGTCAATTGTGGTGGGGTCACCGTATTCCTGCTTGGTACGATGCTGAAGGCAATGTTTATGTAGGTCGTAACGAAGAAGAAGTTCGTACGAAAAATAATATCCCTGCCGATGTTCAATTAAACCAAGACGAAGACGTACTGGATACATGGTTCTCCTCTGCACTTTGGACATTCTCGACCTTAGGTTGGACGGGTGATGCCAAGAAAGATGCAGAAAACTACTTCTTAAATACCTTCCACTCCACTGATGTATTGGTGACAGGTTTTGACATCATCTTCTTCTGGGTGGCGCGTATGATCATGATGACCATGCACTTCATGAAGAATGAAGATGGCACGCCACAAGTACCGTTCAAAACAGTTTACGTTCACGGTTTGGTACGTGACAGCGAAGGTCAAAAAATGTCGAAGTCTAAGGGCAACGTGCTTGACCCATTAGACTTGATTGACGGTGTAGATCTTGAAACTTTAGTACAGAAACGCACGACGGGTTTGATGAACCCGAAACAAGCAGCGAAAATTGAAAAATCGACCCGCAAAGAATTCCCAGAAGGGATTCAGGCTTATGGCACAGACGCGGTTCGTTTTACCTTCTGCGCATTGGCAAATACAGGTCGTGACATCAAGTTTGATATGAAACGTGTGGAAGGTTATCGTAACTTTGCCAACAAAATTTGGAATGCTACCCGTTTTGTATTGATGAATGTTGAAGGTCAAACGGTTGGTCAAGAGGCACGTCAAGACCTTTGGGAATTGCCTGAACAGTGGATTGTGAGCCGTTTACAAAAGGCAGAGCAAGCTGTTCATCAAGCGTTTGCAACTTACCGTTTAGACTTGGCTGCGCAAGCGATTTATGACTTTATTTGGAATGAATACTGCGACTGGTATGTAGAGCTAACCAAACCTGTTCTGAATGATGAGTCTGTTTCTGAAGAACGCAAAGCCGAAGTTCGTCGTGTATTGCTTGCGGTGATGGAAGCTTCTTTACGTCTTGCTCATCCAATCATGCCGTACTTAACTGAAGAAATTTGGCAAACCCTTGCGCCAATGATTGGCTTGGGTGGCGAAACCATTATGTTGGCAAACTACCCTGTTGCAGATGAAGCCAAAATCAACGAACAAGCCGAAGCAGATATGCAATGGCTACAAGGTTTGATTGGTGCGGTGCGTAACATTCGTGGTGAAATGGGTCTAGGTAATGCACGTTTATTGCCTGTACTTTTACAGAACACGACTGAAGCAGAAAAAGCACAAATTTCTCGTATTGAACCGTTGTTTAAAGCATTGGCGAAAGTTGAAAGCATTACCTTCTTGGCAGATGGTGAACAACCACCATTGTCTTCTTCTTCTGTAGTCGGTCACGTGTCTGTATTCGTTCCAATGAAGGGTTTGATTGACCCGAAAGCAGAATTGGGTCGTCTACAAAAAGACTTAGACAAGGTTCAAAAGCAGCATGACCAAATTGCAACTAAACTTGCAAATGAAGGTTTTGTGGCGAAAGCCCCTGCGGCTGTGGTTGAAGGCGAGAAAGTGAAACTTGCTGAATTTGCAGATCAGTTAGCGAAAATTAAAGCGAATATGGAGCAGATTGCAGCGCTTTAATGTGTTGTTAGTTTGATCTAATTTGTGTATAAAGGGCTGATTATTCAGCCCTTTGTTTTTCAATATGAGCCAAGATGACATCAATAAATATAAAATTCTATTTGAAGTTTCCAAGCATGAATATCAACTAGAGATCGATAGAAGTAAATCACTGGATGATAAAGCAATTAAATATTCAACAATGGTTGGTATTGTGATAGTTGCCTACTCAGCAGCACTAACCAAGTTAGAAACTTTTACTGCTTATGCTTGCACTTCATTAACTAAATGGATTTTATATATTTTATGTGTAATCTTGTTTATAGCAATTCTAAGCTGTTGGTATAAAATTGCAAAAGTACTTAGTCTTTCTGCACTAGAAAAAGTTCCGTTGGATGACACCAATTTAATTAACACTTTTATGGATAATGACGAAAGAACATGCCTGTGGTATATGGGAGAAATTTATCAGGATTTAATTTCTCGAAATGCCCAAATGCTTGAAGACAAAGTTATTGCTTTAGAAAAAGCTTATTCAGAGATTAATTGTGCAGCAGCTATTTTTAGCATATTATGTCTATATCTATTAATTTTATGGTTAACGGGAGAATGCAATGTCCAGACATACACAGAACTCTCAAAACTCTACATCAAGAAATAATCAAAATACTTTAACAACCCTAACAGCTTCTAGCCGTCCTAGACCTACATGGGTTAAAGATTCTGTTAATTTACCGTCAAATTACAGAGTAACTACGGAAAGTGCTGATCCCCGTGTAGATTTTGAATCAAGCAATCGTCGATAATTTTCAAAATACCTCTTTAATAAAAGAGGTATTTTTCAATTCAGAACACACCTGCCACAAATCCTCCAACACCACATCCACCCTTCCCAACACATCAGAATTCCAATACTGCACGACAGTTAAGCCCAAAGTCTCTAAAAACTGAGTGCGCTCGACATCATAAGCCTGACCATTTTCCGTATTGTGCTGACCGCCATTCAACTCAATGACCAAGCCAATCTCATGACAGTAAAAATCTACAATATACGGTTCAATCATCTACGGACGTCTAAATTTGAGCACCATAAAGCGTTTGCACTAAGTAGTTGCCACAGCAAATTTTCAGCATCCGTAGCAGCATGACGCATAGATTTGGCAAATTGTAATAGTTGTGAATTCATCTTCTGATTCATTATTTTTGTATTTATAGTTTTTAGGCAATATAACAAATTTCTATGTTTCTAAACCACTAAAATAATTGCAGTTCTTTACTCAAAACCACTATTTTACCCACTCAATTTAAGCATAGTATCAAGCATCAAAATAACAAAATAGACAATCTATGGATTGGTTCACCATCTTCATTCACGACACCACATGGACATTTGTTGCAGAATTAATGATTCGTGCTGCACTCATGTTTGGCATGATTATTCTATTTTTACGCCTCACAGGAAAACGCGGAGTACGCCAGCTTTCTATTTTTGAATTGGCCATTATTTTATCGCTCGGTTCTATTGCGGGCGACCCTATGTTCACTGAAGATTTACCCTTGGTACATGCCTTGGCGGTGATGACAGTGGTGATTGGGATGTATCGCCTGACCACATGGCTCATGATGAAATACCAACCCTTTGAAGATTTGATTGAAGGTAAATCGCTATATATTGTAGAAGATGGTGAATTGGTCTTAGAAAAAATTAAGTACGGTAAAATGTCGCATGATGAATTCTTTGCCGAAATGCGCCAACAAGGCGTGGAGCATTTAGGGCAAGTACGTGTTGGCTTACTAGAAAGTGATGGAAAATTCAGCATGTTGTTTTTTCATGGCGATGCCACACGCTATGGTTTACCCTTATTTCCTAAAGCTTGCCAACTCGCGTACCGCATAGTTCCACACACTTATTATGCCTGCATGTATTGCGGGCATGTCCGTTTACTTAAACATGCCAATGAAGTCTGCCCGCGTTGTAATCACCAACAATGGACACAGGCAATCAATACCCCATACCGCAGCTAGAATATGCTGATTTTACCTGCAACACATCTCTATGCGACTTAAACTGTCGCAGGATTGTCATAATTTAAAGTTATACTGCCTGCGCTGCCGAAGTGAAGCACTGAAAGCGCAAATAATAATTTTTGAAAATACAAAAACGAGATCGGTATTGGCTTCAATGTGGATACCTTTTATACTCCAGCGACTCTTTAAGGGTCGCTTTTATTTTTTCCACGCAATGACTTTTTAACGTGGTTCAAGCCTATTATTCTACATTGATGATCTACCTTCTTATTCAAGTGCTGACGAGCGAGCGCTTTTCGCAAGCTTTGCCCATTTCCAAATCGGTACAATACAAAAAATCGCAACAATACAAATCAACAGCAAGTAATTCGCATAGCCTAAAGCATCGCCCAACATTCCACTCAGGGTATAGAGTACCCCGCTCACAGTCGCCATAATCGCAACCTGAAATGTAAAGTCGGTCCCTGCGTATTGTTTACGGCTGTACTGCATAATCAAGGTCAGCATCACCACAAGTAACATGGCAGAGCACAAATCTTCTGCAGCATTAATGCTATAAATCAGCCAGTGTGCAACATCAACTTGCTGTTCATACAATTCAGCCAAATAAGCATAGGCCACTAAACTCAAAATTTTAAGCACAGAAAAAATGATGAGGGCATGCGCTCTAGACCACCATTTCAGCATCAACCCTGCGATGCCTGCACCTAACAAAGCGGCCATGGCTCCCAACATGGTCACATAAATGCCAATTTGAGAAAAGCTTAAGCCTAAATCTACCATTAAAGGTTTTAATAAAGGGCCAGCCAAACCATCGGCAATTTTAAAGCTGAGTAACACCCATAGCCATGCGTACAGTACAGGCGTTTCCACAAAATAGCGCAGATATTCACGAATCGCAGCAAGACGTGCGTGAAATGACATTTTACTTTGAGCTTGAACAAGCACTTGTTTAGCAGCATGTTGTGGCTCTTTAAACATTAAAATTGGCAAGGTATTTAAAAACACCAATCCCGCTAAAATCAGAAAGGTTTTTTGCCAATCTAGCCAATCCAATGCCCACAGAATTGCTCCACCACCGACAATAAAGCCCAGTCGTGAACCAACCACCTGAAAGGTATTACCCCAATGTTGCTGTTTGGCTTGTAAAATATTGACCGCCAAACCATCGGTGGCAATATCTTGGGTTGCACCGACCAAGTTCATACCGAGCAAAGCCACAAAAAACACCCACAAATATATAGGATGATTTAAGGACTCAATCGGTAAAAAGGACAGCCCAATCAGCACCAAAACACTCAGCCACTGGCACGGCAAAATCCAGCTACGATAATGCCCAAAATATGAATGTCCAAAGCGATCCACCAAAGGTGCCCAAAACACTTTGATTGACCATGGCAGCATTAACAAACCGAAACCGCCAATATGTGCCAAAGACACACCTTGCGCACGTAAAATCACAGGCAAGGCATGGGTCATAAAACCAACAGGCAAGCCCTGCGCCCAATACAGAGAAAATAACAACAAATAAGTTTGGCGCAAATTGGGCATAGCATCTCAATTTAGATATGGGCAAAAGATCAAAAAAACGCAGTACTACACTAAAATTTTGAATAATGGATTGTTATTTTTCATCACTTTCACATTCAGATTTCGACTATTTTGCCAATGAATCAGACAAAGCGAAAGTCTAATATCTTGAATAGATTTAGATTCATGCGTCATGATATTGGGTATTTATTGTTGTTAATCACGCACGTCAGGATGACATCGCATTCATGAAAATCACCAATCCTTTTGCACGCAGTGCACGGCAATTTCCACAGTTACCCGACCAAGTTCCACAACGTGGAACAGCCAGCAGTCGTGCTTTATTTAAAAATATTTTTTTGGCGCAAGGCTGGCAAATGGTGGGCGAATTTCCCAACTTGCCCAAAGCAGTTGCTATTATCTCACCGCATACGTCAAATATTGATGCGTGGCATGGTTTTACCGCCCTACTCGGTTTAGGTATTCAAATTACTATTTTTGGTAAGCACACTTTATTTGAAACCCCACTCAAGCCACTTTTAAACTGGATTGGGGTAATTCCTGTGGTGCGCCATTCTCCTCAAGGACATACCCAAGATATTATTGAGATTGTACGAAAAAAAGAAAAAATCTGGATTGGTATGGCGCCCGAAGGCACACGTAAACAAGCCGAAAATATCCGCAGTGGCTTTTACCATATTGCCTACGGCGCCAATATCCCAATTGTGATGTTCTCTTTTGATTATGCACACAAAACCATTCATATTTTGGGCGTGTTTCATCCTACGGGCGATTATGCTCAAGATTTAGATGCAATTTATACGCAATATCACGGCAAGTTTTCGGCTAAAAATCCACATTGGTTGGCAAAACCGTTACAAAAGCTTTTGAAAAAGGGCTAGTCAAAGTTTCTATTTTTTGTTCAGATGGGCGCAATATTCTTTGATCTAAATTTAGATTTGATATGCAACTGATTCGTTATTCTTTAGTGGGCGTACTAGCTCTAACTTTGGCTGGCTGCGACAAAACAACAAAAACACCGCCAAGCACCACACCTATCCAAGCACGTGAACCTGTAATTGCACTGGCGCTGGGTGGCGGTGGTGCTAAAGGTTTTGCACATATTGGCGTCATTAAAGTTTTAGAGTCTCACGGGATTAAACCAAAAATTGTCACAGGCACCAGTGCAGGCAGCTTTGTCGGCAGTTTATACGCCAGTGGTAAAAGTCCTTATCAGCTCCAACATATTGCCCTAACCTTTAAAGAATCCGACATTCGTGATTTAACCTTAAACCGTCAGGGTTTTATTGCAGGTCAAAAGTTACAAGACTTTGTCAATCAACACGTAGCCAATAAACCGATTGAAAAATTTCCAATTCGTTTTGCTGCCGTTGCCACACGTTTAGATAATGGACGTAAAGCCGACTTTATTAAAGGCAATGCTGGTCAAGCCGTACGTGCCTCTTGCAGTATTCCGAATGTTTTTGTACCTGCCACCATTGGCGGAACACAATATGTGGATGGCGGCTTGGTCAGCCCAATTCCCGTACAGACGGCTAAAGCGATGGGTGCCGACTTAGTCATTGCAGTGGATATTTCTGCACGTCCAACAGGCAATCAACCTGTCAGCATGTGGGGCTTACTCGATCAAACTTTAAATATTATGGGACAGCAAAGTATCAATCAGGAATTGGCGCAGGCCAATATTGTGATTCAACCTAAAGTTGGACATATTGGTACTCTAGATTTAAAAGCCAGTAACCAAACCATTTTAGAAGGTGAAAAAGCCGCACAATTACAGGTCAAAGCAATTCTGCAAGCCATCAATAACTTTAAAAAATCACCTGCCGCGCTGAAACCTGCACCGCGTCCGAAATTTTAGGATTCAGTGATTTTTTTAATATTCATAAACTTATTGATCTGTTAAAGTGATGAGAGCGCATCTTTTTAAGTCGATGCGTTTCTCTAAGCAATTAGAATTAACCAATCGTAAAAATACGCGAGTAGATGTATGGAATTCGTTCTTGAACCTTGGCACTGGTTTGTACTAGGCGTTCTGTTAATGCTTTCAGAACTAGTCTTGCCTGCGTTTGCCGCTTTATGGTTTGGTATTGGGGCAGTCATGGTCGGTATTTTATACTGGATGTTCCCCATGATGGGTACCACCACCCAATTGGTGATGTGGATTATCTTGTCGGTACTATGTACCTTGGCGTGGTTTAAATTTATCAAACCCTTATCTACCGATAAAACCAAAGCAGGCTTGTCACGCGAAGCCACTATTGGACAAATTGGCATGGTTATTCAAACCAACTTGGAACATGATCAAATTAAAGTCCGTTTCCCGATGCCCGTACTTGGTTCAGACGAATGGAACTGCCGCACCACAAGCCCTGTGCAAGTGGGAGATCGTATTCGCGTGATTGATATTTTGGGTAATGATTTGGTGGTGCAGCCGCATCACAGCGCACATGACAATGAAAAAGTGAGAAATTAAAATGTCTGGTGGATCTATTATTGTTTTAGCGATTTTAGCCTTTGTTGGAATTACCATTTTTAAAGGCGTGCGAATTGTTCCGCAAGGTTATAAGTGGATTGTGCAACGTCTGGGTAAATACCACACCACACTTGCACCGGGACTTAACTTCGTCATTCCTTATGTCGATGAAGTGGCCTATAAAGTCACCACCAAAGATATTGTATTAGATATTCCATCTCAGGAAGTCATTACCCGTGACAACGCAGTTCTGCTCATGAATGCGGTAGCGTACATTAATCTCACGACTCCTGAAAAAGCAGTGTATGGCATTGAAAACTATACTTGGGCGATTCAAAACCTTGTTCAAACCTCATTGCGTTCTATTGTGGGTGAAATGGATTTGGATGATGCCTTGTCTTCGCGCGATCACATCAAAGCCAAACTCAAAGCAGCCATTTCTGATGATATTTCAGACTGGGGAATTACCCTTAAAACTGTAGAAATTCAGGATATTAAACCATCGCATACCATGCAGGCAGCTATGGAAGAACAAGCTGCAGCAGAACGTCAGCGTCGTGCTACCGTAACCAAAGCCGATGGTGAAAAACAAGCGGCTATTTTAGAAGCCGATGGTCGTTTGGAAGCTTCACGTCGTGATGCAGAAGCGCAAGTTGTATTGGCAGAATCTTCTCAACGTGCCATTGAAATGGTCAGCTCTGCGGTAGGTGATAAAGAAATTCCTGTGGCGTACTTATTGGGTGAGCAATATGTAAAAGCCATGCAAGATATGGCGAAATCCAACAATGCCAAAACTGTGGTCTTACCTGCAGATGTCCTGAATACCATTCGTGGTGTTATGGGTCGCAATAATCCATAAGCAAATCAGATAAACATCAAGATGATAGGCAGCTTTCAAGCTGCCTATTTTATGCCCATTCAGAAAAAAATCTGAAATATTTTTTAATGTATGGTTAAATTTCGCGTTTCTTGATGAAATCAGCACCGCAGATGAGATGTCTGCACTCACAAAATTGAGTGACTCACGTCTAGCAGCAGTCTGTATTTTCATCGACTGTCCAAAACCCAAATGGATACTGTATGAGCGCACTCAACCCCACCATTATTACTTTCCTGTTTTATATTGTCGCCATGATTGTCATTGGTTTATTGGCTTATCGCGCGACTCGAAATTTCTCGGACTACATTTTAGGTGGTCGTCGCCTTGGCAGTTTTGTCACTGCACTTTCTGCAGGCGCATCCGATATGAGTGGTTGGTTGCTGATGGGCTTGCCCGGTGCCATTTATCTTTCAGGTTTGTCTGAAATGTGGATTGCCGTTGGTCTGATTATTGGCGCATGGCTAAACTGGCTTTTGGTGGCAGGTCGTTTACGAGTACACACCGAAGTACAGCACAATGCACTGACTTTGCCTGATTATTTTTCTAACCGTTTTAATGATCAAAGAAAAATTTTAAGGATTGTATCTGCCTGCGTAATTCTAATTTTCTTTGCGATTTATTGTGCTTCGGGCATGGTTGCAGGTGCGCGTTTATTTGAAAGTATGTTTGATCTGCCTTATAGCACTGCATTGTGGATTAGTGCTATTGCCACCATCAGCTATGTGTTTATTGGTGGTTTCTTGGCAGTCAGCTGGACGGACACCATTCAGGCTGGCTTGATGATTTTTGCGCTCTTGCTGACCCCTATCATTACCCTACTCAGCTTTTCTGACCTAAGCCAAGTCACACTTGCTTTAGAAGCGGCTCGTCCGCAGGCGCTGAATTTAGTCGGAGATTTAAGCTGGGTCGCGATCATTTCCCTCATGGCATGGGGCTTAGGCTATTTTGGACAGCCACATATTTTAGTGCGTTTTATGGCAGTTGATTCAGTCAAGTCTATTCCGAATGCACGTCGTATTGGTATGACTTGGATGACCCTGTGTTTAGGCGGCGCAGTTGCAGCAGGTTTTATTGGTATCGCTTACTTCCAGCAACATCCTGAGCTTGCAAGTGTGGTCAATGCCAACCCTGAAACTGTATTTATGGAACTGACAAAAATTTTGTTTAATCCATGGGTGGCAGGTGTAGTTTTGGCTGCAATTCTAGCAGCGGTCATGAGTACCTTAAGCTGTCAGCTTTTGGTCTGCTCAAGTACCTTAACCGAAGACTTTTACAAATCTTTCTTACGCAAGAATGCCTCACAGAATGAATTGGTTTGGGTCGGTCGTGGCATGGTACTCATGATTGCATTATTGGCCATTTGGATGGCAGGTAACCCTGAAGCAAAAGTACTCGGGCTAGTGTCTTATGCATGGGCAGGGTTTGGTGCTGCATTTGGCCCGCTCATCATTCTTTCTTTGTTCTGGAAACGTATGACGTTAAATGGCGCATTGGCGGGGATGGTTGTGGGTGCAGCCATGGTCATTCTTTGGAAAAACTTAGGCGCAGATACGGATGTTTACGAAATTATTCCAGGTTTTGTGTGTTCTTGGATTGCGATTGTGGTGGTCAGTTTATTGGGCAAAGCACCAAGTCATGAAGTGACAGACCGTTTTGAACAGGCCGATCAGCAATATAAAGAATCGCAATCAGCTGTAGATTGATCTGCATAGAGATAAAAAAGCAATAAAAAAAACCAGTGCCTTGAATTGCACTGGTTTTTTTATGTCTAAAATTAGTTTTGATGCACTCAAATCAAGTCAATGAATCGGTGGTTTTTTCTTTCTCTGCTGCGGCTTTTTTTCTTGGCTTACGAAACCGTTTGGCCGGCCAAACCATCGTAAAACGTGCACCGCCCAAGTTCGGACTCTGATCGACTTCAACCTTCCCACCAAACCAATAAGCAATGCGGCTCACAATAGGTAATCCTAAACCGTAACCACCTGAAGCGCGGGTACGGCTGTCATCCAAACGGGCAAAGACTTCAAATACACGTGCACGGTCTTGTTCAGGAATCCCTGGCCCATCATCTTCCACACAAACATAGGCCATGCCTTGCTCGTTAATGCCGCCACTGATCAAAATTTTATGCTCACAGTAACGGACTGCATTGCCCACCAAATTCTGTACCACACGGTGCAGGTAACGGCGTTCAGCTTCCACTTCCAACGTTACAGGTGGTGCAAGCAACTGAATATCTTTTTGAGTTTTCAGCGCTTCGGTTTCCGTAACCACCTGCTCTAGCACTTCAACCAAAACAATTTTTTCAATCTCTAAAGATGGCATGCCCTGTTCAAGCTTGGCATAGGTCAGGATCTCATCAATCAAGGTGTTTAAAGCCTCGATATCTTTATCAATCATTTCGACTTGCTGTAAGCGGTATTCATAATCATCTTCTTCTGCCAGCATTTCCATACCAAAACGGATACGTGCCACAGGCGTGCGCAGCTCATGCGAAACAGCACGCATCAGTTCACGCTGCGCCTCAATCAAACGCTGAATATGGTCGGACATGCTGTTATAGCTCGATGCTAAACTTGCCATTTCATCTGTGCCATCTACAGGCAAACGCATGTTTAAATCGCCCGATTTGGTACGGTCTAAGGCATAGTTCACTTGGCGAATTTTACGCTGCATAGGCAAGATCAGACCGTAAACCCCTAAACTCAACATAAACATACTGAGCAAGGTAATACCTGCTGCCAACTGGAATGGCATCCAGTCAAATAACGGTACAGGCCCTAAAACCAAAACTTCTGAGGGGGAGTTTGGCATCGGTGACACAATCGAGATGGTTGTACCACGCATGCTGACACTGTCTTTATACAGCAGCACGCTCTGGTCCTGACGCAAACGGCTAATCTGCTCAGGGTCGAGGTTAATGTCTCGGATATCGGCAATTTCAATGGGATAATAGAAGTGCTTTTTAATTTTTTCCAGATATTCGCGCTCTTGACCTGGATAAAAGCTCAGGTAGTCCAGCACAAAAATCGGCAGCGCTCTCATCTGCCGCTCCCTAATTTTATGCACCTTAATGTAGAGAAAATGCTTGGGATCGTCTTTCATGCCCAAAATAATATAGGCAATCATATTTTTGGCATCAAAGCGCACAGCGGCTTTACGTTCTTTAATCCGTCGAAGCTCTGTGCGCGACAAATCTACTTTGTCTGCCTGCACATAATACATGGGCAATTCTAGCAAATCCGATGCATCAGAAATCCAGTCTTTCTTTTGCTGTTCGTTTTGTTGTCGTGCAATCCCTTCACTAATAATATAAGCCATACCATCAGTTAAAGACTCACGATATTCTTGCGCACGCTGATAGTTGATGATTTGCACCAATAAGTAAGCCAAAATGGCAACTACCGCAACTAAGATCACCAATCCTGCATAGATGCGCAAGAATATACTGTGTTTAAGCACAAAACCCGTCCTATGTGACTTATTTTATATTTGAGTCGGTATTAAACTCAGAAAAAAGCGTATTACATGCCGTTGGTTTCTTTAACGAACAAATAACCTTTACTGCGTACCGTTTTAATACGTTTTGGATTTTCAGGATCATCGCCAATTTTTGGACGAATACGCGAAATACGCACATCAATTGAACGGTCTTGACCATCATATTCAATGCCGCGCAGACGCTCAAAAATATCTTCACGAGATAAAATACGCCCTGCATTCGAAGCCAATAACCATAATAAGTCATATTCTGCGCTGGTGAAATCAACCAATTCACCATTTAAAGTCACAGAACGGCCACCGTTATCAATCACTAAATCATCAAATTCAATGCGCTGTGCGACTTCATCTTCAGTCACATTGTCGGTACGGCGTAATAAAGCACGAATACGCGCCAACAATACGCGCGGCTGCACAGGTTTTGCAACATAGTCATCGGCACCCATTTCCAAACCTAGCACCTGATCCATATCTTCGGTACGTGCAGTCAACATCAAAATCGGTTGGTGATAATGTGGACGAACTTCACGGCAAATAGTTAAACCATCGGCACCTGGTAACATCACATCGAGCACCACAAGATCTGGTTGCTCGGCAATAATACGGCGAATCGCGCGGTTGCCATCTGGTTCTACCCCAACTTCTAAACCATTACGAATTAAGTATTCCTGCGTAAGTCGTGCAAGACGTTCATCATCTTCAACAATTAAAATTTTTGTTAACTTTTCTTCTTGACTCATAGTCTGTCCCTTTATTGGATTCAACCTATCCTTTTAAAATCTGAGAGATAGGGCTTGATATAGTTTGCAATATACACACGTTTACATTGTAAACAAGATACTGTTCACCAAAATGATACATCTGCGTAGTATTTTGTTATATTTTTATTAAGCATTGAATTTATAGTACTTTTCTAGTTTTGGTGATTTTTAAACATATTTAAGAAATATAAAGTTACAAAATGGGTATTTTTTGCACTAGATCAAGCCCTTGCTTGATTTAGAAAAATTATCTCCTAACTTTCCAAGTTATCCACAAGGTTATCTATAAGCAGTTTTTCCGAGCTTTGCTATGCTATGCCCTTGTCTGATAAGGCTTATAGCCAATAGGACAAAATTCGGTATTTTTGAGATAAATTTTAATTCAGAAAAAGTCAAAATTTAAAAAAAAGTCAATATTGATCTACCCTCAATTTTCCCGTATCTTGTGTTCAATTCAATTTTAAACCACTAAGTCTTGTGTTTATTCCTCAATCACTGCGGCCTAAGTTTTGCCCAGTTTAATGGTCCATAAACATAACAATAGATGACAATGGAGCTATGCTGACATGAGCGTAATCACCTCAACCCCTGGTCAATTACAAGTGATTAAACGCACTGGTGATGTTGCCGCTTTTGATGCTGAAAAAATTGCAGTTGCAATTGGCAAAGCGTTTTTGGCTGTAGAAGGTCAACAAAGCGCCGATTCAAGCCGCATTCATGATCGGATCGAACAACTGACTGAAATGGTGTTGAACACATTCAACCGCCGTTTACCGTCTGGCGGAACCATTCACATTGAAGAAATTCAAGACCAAGTTGAACTTGCGCTCATGCGTACAGGCGAGCAAAAAGTTGCTCGTGCTTATGTCATCTACCGTGAACAACGCTCAGAAGCACGTAAGCAAGCAGGTGAAAACCATCACCCAACTTTACAAGTCACTGATGCAAACGGTCAGCTTAAACCACTAGATTTAGGTGAGTTAAAAGCAACCGTGAATAAAGCGGCAGAAGGTTTAGAAGGCATTGATGTAGATGCCATCATTGATGAAACCGTGAAAAACCTCTACAACGGTGTAAAAGAGTCTGACATCTCAACCACCATGATGATGGCGACTCGTACCCGTATTGAGCAAGAGCCGAACTATACCTATGTGACTGCGCGTTTATTGCGTAATGACTTGGTAGCAACAGGCTTAGAATTTTTAGGTTTGGCAACAGATACACCTGAAGGCGAAGCATTAGAAACTTTCCTGAAAAAAGGTGTAGAACTTGATTTGCTTTCTGCAGACTTACTTGAGTTTGACCTTGCCAAACTTGCTGCAGCGATTCAACCTGAACGCTCAAACCAGTTTACCTATTTAGGTCTGCAAACTTTATTTGACCGTTATTTCATTCACTCAGATGGCGTACGCTTTGAACTTCCACAATTGTTCTTTATGCGTGTGTCAATGGGTCTGGCGCTCAATGAAGATGACCGTGAAGCACGTGCAATCGAGTTCTATAACTTATTGTCTAGCTTCGACTACATGGCATCTACGCCTACCCTGTTTAACTCAGGTACGCTACGCCCACAGTTATCAAGCTGTTACTTAACTACAATTTCCGATGACCTTTACAACATTTATGGCGCGATGCGTGACAATGCGATGCTGTCTAAATGGGCAGGTGGTTTAGGCAATGACTGGACACCAGTACGTGCTTTGAACTCCTACATCAAAGGAACAAACGGTAAATCTCAAGGTGTTGTTCCGTTCCTAAAAGTAGCGAACGATACTGCTGTTGCGGTCAACCAAGGTGGTAAGCGTAAAGGTGCGGTATGTGCGTACTTAGAAACTTGGCACTTAGACATCGAAGAATTCCTAGAGCTGCGTAAAAACACAGGGGATGACCGTCGTCGTACCCATGATATGAACACAGCCAACTGGGTGCCTGACTTGTTCATGCAACGTGTCTTTGAAGATGCAGAATGGACATTGTTTACGCCATCTGAAACACCAGACCTACACGACTTGACGGGCGAAGCTTTTGCTGAGCGTTATGCGTACTACGAAAGCATTGCTAAAGAAACTAACATGCTGCATAAAAAACTTCGTGCGAAGGACTTATGGCGCAAAATGTTGTCAATGTTGTTTGAAACAGGTCACCCGTGGATCACATTCAAAGACGTATGTAACTTACGTTCACCGCAACAACACGTTGGCGTAGTGCACTCATCTAACTTATGTACTGAAATTACCCTCAATACCAACCAAGATGAAATTGCGGTATGTAACTTGGGTTCAATCAACCTTGTGCAACACGTTCAAGGTGGTGTGTTAGACCGTGAAAAATTAGCACGTACTATTAAAACTGCAGTACGTATGCTCGACAACGTGATCGACATCAACTACTACGCAGTGCCGCAAGCACGCAATTCAAACTTGAAACACCGCCCTGTGGGTATGGGCATCATGGGCTTCCAAGATGCGCTGTATGAAATGAACTTGGCTTATGGTTCAGATGCTGCAGTTGATTTTGCCGATGAGTCTATGGAAGTGATTAGCTACTACGCGATTCAAACCTCAAGTGACTTGGCAGTTGAGCGTGGTACTTACGAAACATTTAAAGGTTCATTGTGGGATCAAGGCATCCTGCCAATCGACTCTTTAGACATCGTAGCGAAATCACGTCCTGAGCGTATGTTTGAAGTTGACCGTACACAGCGTTTAGATTGGGACAGCCTACGTGCCAAAGTTCAAAAAGATGGTATGCGTAACTCAAACGTGATGGCAATTGCACCAACAGCAACTATTTCAAATATTTGTGGTGTTTCTCAGTCTATTGAGCCGACATTCCAAAACTTATATGTGAAATCGAACTTGTCTGGTGAATTTACGGTAATCAACCCTTATCTTGTTCGTGCATTGAAAGCGCGTGATTTGTGGGATTCTGTGATGGTTAACGACCTGAAACACTTTGAAGGTTCAGTACAAAAAATTTCACGTATTCCTGAAGAGCTTAAAGCAATTTTTGCGACTGCGTTTGAAGTTGAACCACGCTGGATTGTAGATGCAGCATCACGTCGTCAAAAATGGATTGATCAGGCGCAATCGTTGAACTTGTATATTGCAGGTGCAAACGGTAAGAAACTTGACCTGACTTATAAAATGGCATGGTTGCGTGGTCTGAAAACGACTTATTACCTACGTGCATTAGGTGCAACATCTGCAGAGAAATCAACCATTAACACAGGTGCATTGAACGCAGTAAAACCTGCAACTGTTACGGCAGCGCCTGTAGCAACTCCTGCACCAGAAGCGGCAGCAGCTGTTGATGGAGATTTTGCTCAAGCAGCACCAGTGCCAATGGCATGTAGTATTGATAATCCTGATTGTGAGGCGTGTCAATAAGCTTCACTTGACCTCCCCTAACCCCTCCTAAAAGGAGGGGGGATTCCTCGAAGCAAATGGCTGGAGTACCCCCCTTTGCAAAAGGGGGATTTAGGAGATTTAAAAAATTTAGGCAATAAAAAAGCCCTCTACAGGCCGATCAAAACTCGTAGAAGGCTTTCAACCTCGAAGTGATACCAAGATGGTCACGACGAGGCTGGCATATGAGAATGCGATAGAGATTCTAACATTGAATTATCTATTGAGCCAGTAAGAGTCATCTTGATTTTGTATCCGTGAGGTATTGAGTCATGGCTAATAAAGCTGCTCGTAGTGCAATCACAGGTCAATACGTAACTTTGGAGTATGCTAAAAAACATCCAAAAACTACTGTAATTGAAACCGTGAAGCCAACTAAATCATCTAAAAAATGACTTTAGCTGTGAATCTTAGCTTTGGCTAAGATTCACTTTATAAAACTTAAAAGGAATCCACCATGCCACACATGACCCACAACTATATGTTAGGACTCGCGGTCTTGCTGGTTTCCTTTGTAGTGTTGTTTTACGCACCAATTGCTTACTTTTGGGTACAAGCGGCAAAACAACAGCGAAAGCAAAATAAGTCGTGAGCAAATTGGTCGGAATGTACATTTTTCAGACCAAGATGAGCAAAACTTAATTTTGCTTTCACAAATTAAGCGTATATTAAGACATCTCAGCGTAGCTGGATGTCCATAAAAGATATAAAGCAACGAAGAGAGAATTGATATGTCTATCCTAAGTTGGGACGATTTCGAAGATGATTCGCAAAAACCGGCTGCTCCTGAACACAAGTCTGCGCCCGTCGAGCCGCAAAAAGCGCATGATACGCAGATGGTATCTCATGCAGAGCAACCACAGACGCCTGTGGCAGCTGCACAACCCGCTGCAGCCCCTAGAAGTAGAGCAACAGATTCAACCGATCCGTTGGCAAGAGCATCTAACGCTCTAGATCAATTGGACGTTGCACCTGGTCTTGAAGAACTAGAAATGGGCGCATCTCGCGTACAGGTTGATGATAAAGCCATGATCAACTGTCGTGCAGACTTAAACCAGCTTGTACCGTTCAAATACGAATGGGCATGGCAAAAATATCTAGATGGTTGTGCAAACCACTGGATGCCGCAAGAAGTGAACATGAACCACGACATCGCGTTGTGGAAGTCTGAAAATGGTTTAACTGAAGATGAGCGCACCATTGTTATGCGTTCACTTGGTTTCTTCTCTACTGCAGACTCATTGGTTGCTAATAACTTGGTATTGGCTATTTATCGCCACATTACCAACCCAGAATGCCGCCAGTACATTTTGCGTCAAGCCTTTGAAGAAGCGATTCACACTCACGCTTACCAGTACTGCATCGAATCTTTAGGTATGGATGAAGGCGAAGTCTTCAATATGTACCGCGAAGTACCATCGGTTGCGCGTAAAGCAGCATGGGGCTTGAAGTACACGCAATCTTTAAGTGATCCTACTTTCAAAACAGGTACACCTGAAAACGACCAAATTTTGCTACGCAACTTGATCGCATTCTATTGTGTACTTGAAGGTATTTTCTTCTACTGCGGTTTCAGCCAAATCTTGTCGATGGGTCGTCGTAACAAAATGAACGGTGTTGCAGAGCAATTCCAATACATTTTACGCGATGAATCTATGCACTTGAACTTTGGTATCGACATGATTAACCAAATCAAGATTGAGAACCCACACTTGTGGACTGCAGAATTCCAGCAAGAAGTGATTCAAATGATTCTTGAAGGCACGATGCTTGAAATTGAATATGCGCGTGACACTATGCCACGTGGTGTATTGGGCATGAACGCAGGTATGATGGAAGAATATTTGAAATTCATCTGTAACCGTCGTTTAAGTCAGCTCGGTTTACCTGAACAGTTTGTTGGCGTAAACAACCCGTTCCAATGGATGTCTGAGATGATGGACTTGCGTAAAGAGAAGAATTTCTTTGAAACGCGTGTAACCGATTACCAGACTGGCGGTGCATTGAGCTGGTAATACAGCGCTGCGTCACGCGATACATATGCTGTCATTGTGCGACACATGAGTTGTCATTGAGAAAACCGCCATTCATGGCGGTTTTTTTATAGATACGATCTAGTATTTAATGGCTAGGTTGTACAAATACCTAAAAATTTGATTTTGTTTAATTTATTTATTTTTAAAATTTCTACAAACCTTTAAAAATCGTCATCTTACAAAATATTTATAAAACAAAGCCGTTTTTTTACTTCTTTTATTCATTATGAGAATAGGACAATAATCTAACCCCCCAAAAATGACAAAAAATAAAATAAAAAAAGGCGCATCACGCGCCTTTTTTATTCAGGCTGCTCACATTTAAGCTGGAATACGCAACACTTGACCAGGGAAAATGTCATCGGCATTTTTCAATAATGGACGGTTAGCTTCAAAGATTTTGTTGTATTGGTTGGCATCCCCATAAAATTCTTTAGAAATTTTAGATAAGGTATCGCCTGATTTTACTGTATAGAACTTGCTTTCTGGTTCTGGGGTTGCAACTGTGAGTTGATCATCTACTTGTGCAACATGGTCAATATTACCCACTGCAAGAATAATTTTTTCACGGTCTGCCTGACTGTTGACCTGTCCACGCACTGTCGCTAAGTCAGTAGTTGCGTTATAACTCACCGATAAACCTGTCACAGGTAAGCCTAAACTTTTCACATGCCCCAAAAGTTTATTGGCAATTTCTTGTGCTGATGGTTCTGCAGGTGTGCTTGGTGCAGCTTGTGGCTCTGCAGGTGCTGTATTTTTCTTACCAATCCCTTTTACAAAATCAAAAAGACCCATGAGGTGCTCCTATTTTCTTTTCTGCTGTTATAAAGCGTCACTCATTTGCATGAGCACGATGTTCTCATTTATTTATAACTAAAAAATAAGCCACTTCGGTTGTGATTAGACATTAGCTTGGTAACAAAATGTAAACTGCATCACATATTCAAAAACAAGCCGTTTTTCATGTTTCATTTTAAAACTCCAGCACATAAAAAAGCCACCTTGCGGTGGCTTTCATTTCAGCAGAGCTGAAATCAACAATTAACCAAGTTTTTTAGTTACGTAGTCAATTGCTGATTGAACTGTTGTGATTTCGTTAGAATCTTCGTCTGGGATTGTGATGTCAAAATCGTTTTCGAAAGACATTACAAGCTCTACTAAGTCTAAAGAGTCAGCACCTAAGTCATCCATAAAAGATGCTTCGTTTTTGATTTCTTCAGCTTTAAGACCAAGTTGTTCTGCAACCGCTTGTTTAACGCGTTGTTCGATATCGCTCACAGGAATTCTCCTCATTGCTTGTGGCGTTTTTAATGCCGTTAGTTTAATTGAATCTATAAAATTTTGAAAGTTTATACTTGAGCTTAGCTCATGTATAAACCACCATTTACGTGTAACACTGTACCAGTGATGTAACCAGCTTTGTCAGAAGCCAAGAAACTCACTGCATTTGCGATATCTTGTGGATCACCTAAACGGTTTAATGCCACTTGCTCACTCATTTTTTTGCGAATTTCTTCACTTAACTGATCTGTCATTTCAGTTGCAATAAAGCCCGGCGCAACCGAGTTTACTGTAATTTGACGACTGCCCATTTCTTTGGCAAGGCTTCGGCTGAATGCTTCAATACCGGCTTTTGCCGCAGAATAGTTGGCTTGTCCTGGGTTCGCAAAATGTGCCACCACAGAACTAATATTAATAATGCGTCCAAAACGTGCTTTGGTCATGCCTTTCAAGACACGTTTAGATAAACGGTAAACTGCCTTTAAGTGAATGTTGAGAATGTCATCCCAATCATCTTCTGACATACGCAGTAACAAATTATCTTTGGTGATACCCGCATTGTTGACCAATACCAAAACTGAACCATAGCTTTGTTCAATGTCAGAAACTAAGGCATCAATGGCAGCACCATCACGAACATCTAAAACTTTACCTGCACCGTTTTCTGCAAAACTTGCCGATAATTTTTCTGCGCCCGCTTCAGAAGTGGCAGTACCTACCACAAAAAAACCGTCTTGAATAAGTTGCTGAGCGATGGCTGCACCAATCCCTCGGCTTGCACCTGTGACTAATGCAACTTTACGTTCTTGTGTCATGCAATTTTCCCTTCTGCCACCAAAATGGCATTTAGCGCATCTTCCATACGACTTTGTGTGTCGAGTGGGAATGCTTTTTCGATATTCGGTAAACGCTTCGCAAGATTCGCCAATACGTTGCCTGGGCCACATTCCACGATATATTCAATACCTTGATCTTGTAGGTATTGCATAGTTTGTGTCCACTGCACCGATTGATACAATTGCGCAGTGAGTGCCTGACCTAATTGCGCAACATCTGCCGCGATTCCAGCGTTGACATTTTGTATTACAGGAATACGCGGTAGCTCAATGGCAGTTTGTTCCAAAGCTTGTGCAAACTGTTCTGCCGCAGGTTTCATCAATGAACAGTGCGAAGGTACAGATACAGGCAGGGCAATAGCTTTACCACCATTTTCTTTGGCCAATGCCATAACAGCTTCGACTAAAGTTTTATCGCCTGCAATCACGACTTGGCCTTGCGCGTTGTAGTTCGCTGCTTCTACCGAGCCACGACCTTGCACATTGACTTGTTCACATAGCTCTAGCACTTTGGCATCTTCAAGACCCAAAATAGCCGCCATAGCGCCCTGCCCTTGTGGTACAGCATTTTGCATTAACTTACCACGTAAGTTCACCAATTTGACTGCATCGCCCAAGCTTAGGCTGCCTGCTGCAACCAATGCGCTGTATTCGCCTAATGAGTGCCCTGCCAAGTATTTTGGTGCAACACCACCCAGCTCTAACCACACACGCCATAATGCGATACTTGCAGTGAGTAATACCGGCTGAGTAAATTCTGTTTGGTCTAAACCTTCACCACTTTGTGCAATGTGCCATAAATCAAAGCCAATCGCCTCAGAGGCTTCAGCAAATGTTTCGCGCACACTGCTAAACTGTTCTGCAAGCTCAGCCAACATACCGGCTTTTTGGGAGCCTTGACCAGGAAAGACAAATGCAGTTTTAGTGGCTTGAGCTGCTTGCTCGAGTCGTTTAGCAGACATAAAAAATCCTTTAATTAAGATGCGCAAATTGTAGTTTTTAGCAGCTACAATCCACACCCTCTCATGTAAGCTCAGTTATGGAGCGAAAATTTAACACTTAATTTTGCTTTTAGTAATTGCCAAATACAACAAAAATCGGGCACAAAAAAAGGGAGCTTACGCTCCCATTTTTTCTACTAAGCTTGACGCTTAATACATCACCAATTATTCAGCATCTGCTGCTTTAGCGAATAATTGACGACCACGGTAGAAACCATCTTTAGTTACGTGGTGACGACGATGAGTTTCACCAGTAGCTTGGTCTACAGTTAATGCATTCTCGGTTAAAGCGTCATGTGAACGGCGCATGTCACGGCGAGAGCGACTTTTACGGTTTTGCTGAACGGCCATGATGGCTCCTTACAAAGATCGAAAAAATGGATCAGAACAAATTGAGTTGTCTTAACTGGAAATTATAACATAATTTTCAGTTAAGTTTACCTTTCAAACTTGCCAAAACATCAAACGGATTATCACGTTTTTCTTCAGCAATGTTCTGAATGGCAGGTTGATGCTTATGCTCGCAAGCATCATGCTTAGGAGATAAAGGCAACAACAATAACAATTCATCTTCTATAAGTGTCAGTAAATTAGCCGTCGCTGGCGAGTCATAATCGCCTTTGCTGGTGGCTTCACTTTCACCTAATACAATGAAATCAGCATCCTCATCCAAGCGCTCTATCAGTGACTCATCATCTACAAGAGCTAGATGAAAATCTGAAACGAGGTCTATTTCTACAGAACCCAAGCAACGCTGGCATTCCATTGGAACTTTCGTTTCAATATGACCATCTAGCCATGCAATGCGATGATACGCATCCATTGATAGCTTACAGTCTATGTTAACCAATTGATCATCAATTGATCCAACAGCTTCACGGGCGATACGAGCAAAGCGAGACAATGGCAGATTACCTGACCATGTAAAGCCCTGTTCAGCCCATTTAAACGGCTCAATCTGTGCCGGAAAGGTATTTGCTGACATAATTAAGGCGGCAATTCTACAAATTCATCAGTACTCTGTCAAAGATTAAGATACAATTTTGTACTTATTTAGACAGACCAATTTTGGGTAACACAGTCATGCATCTGTTGCAGCCGCAAACAGAAGTGAATTTTTCATCACTTGTGAGCACACTTCCAACCACCAATTCTGACACTTCGCCCCCCCAAGTGCAACTCTCGGACTGGGCCAAACTGAATACAGAAGCGGAACAGGTGGACTGGCTCATCTTACACTTTAATCACTGGTTTTCCCACCTAAATGTGAACTTGGTCAAAGGTGACTTTGAACCTGAGTACTTTCCTGCAACAACAGACCAACCTGCACGAATTCAATTTGCGCATGGCTTCTTTAATAGTGCACTGCATGAAATTAGCCACTGGACCATTGCAGGTGAACAACGCCGCCTATTGTCCGATTTAGGCTATTGGTATGCCCCCGATGGTCGCACTCAAGAACAACAAGCCTTGTTTGAACAAGTCGAAATAAAGCCGCAGGCAATAGAATGGCTGTTTGCTCAAGCGTTTGGGCGTAAATTCCGCGTGTCTTTAGACAACCTGACGGGTGAAGGTGGAGATGGCAGCACTTTTAAAGACAATGTCTTTGCACAAGTGCAGCGTTATTTTAATGGCGAAGCCAAATTACCACGCGATGCAAAACGCTTGATTGAATGTATTTGTTACTGCACCCGAGGTGGCAAAACATTACAAATTGCAGAGTTTGAACGAAAAAATTTGGATTAAATGTAATAAAGCACAAGGCAATGATTGCAACTGACATCAATCCCCTTTCATAATGAGCCTAACGTCACATTTACGCTACTGAGGAATTCATATGTTGCATTTAAGAGTACATCCTGAAAATCCACAGCCGCGTCTAATCAGCCAAGCGGTTGAACGCATACGCGCAGGCGATGTGGTGGTCTATCCAACCGATGCTGCTTATGCGATTGGTTGCCAAATTGGTAATAAAAACGCGATGGAGCGCATTTCACAAATTCGTGGTTTAGGCGCAAAACACCAATACGCCATTATTTGTGCCGATTTATCGGATATTGCCACCTACGCCAAAGTGGACAATGCCATGTATCGTCTACTGAAAAACAATACGCCTGCGGTCACCACATTTATTTTACCTGCGACCAGTGAAGTTCCGCGTCGCTTGATGCATCCCAATAAAAAAACCATTGGTTTGCGTATTCCAAGCAACCCCATTTGTCGCATGCTGCTTAAAGAATTAGGCGAACCTTTACTGACCAGCACCCTGATTTTACCGGGGCAAGAAGACCCTTTAGATGATCCATACGAGATTGATCTACAACTCAACAAACGTATTGATGTACTGATTGATGGTGGCTTAGGCACACTTAGCACCACCAGTATTATTGATTTATCGGGCGACAACCCGCAAATTGTGCGTCGTGGTGTGGGAGATGTGAGTGCTTTTGAATAAGCATTCACCACCTGCAAAGCGATTGACAGCACTACGGTTTAAAAGCCTTACTTGCACGAATTAAACCCATGACTTTATTTCAGGTATTGTTAAATTTGCAGCAGTTTTCGGATGAGATGCACATTTATGTGCAACATCCGTGGACGCTAGAGTCCGATGCAATCGTGTGTTCCCAAACTACATTCACAGCAACAATACCTGAACCTCCCGATTCTTATACTTACTTTTTAGATGCAGCACTATGTAAAGCACTTTTAGCGCAATCGCAAACTCGTAATCTGTGTTTACAAGACAGCTGCATGGCAATGATTGAATACGCATTACAGAATAAAACAGAAATAAATACTTAAAGATTGAATGAGTTAATTTTTACAACTTGCCTTAAATCTCCCTCAATCCCGATTTATTTTAGGCTTTTTTTGATATTTGGTCGTAGAACAGATTTATTTCAATCACGATATCCTTTAGACTAACCGCTATTAATTCTGAGCTATTTCTCCATCTCCTTCTTATCTGAAGCGGAAATAGCATTTGCATGCTTTTGAAAATTCGCGTGGCCCAACACTGTAATGAATCAATCCCTCCACAATGCGATGGAACCTGCCCAACACATTCGTGTGTTAGATGAGTGGCAAGAGTCGATTCCTGAGGATTTGTATATTCCTCCTGCAGCATTTGAAATTCTGTTAGAGCATTTCGAAGGACCACTCGACTTTTTAATTTACTTGATTCAAAAAAATGGCTTCGATTTACTTCAGTTAGATATTGCCCCGATTGCATCGCAATATTTGTCGTATATGGATGCCATGAAATCGCTAAATATTGAACTGACTGCCGATTATATGGTGATGGCGGCATTACTGGCCGATTTAAAATCTCGCCTATTGTTGCCTAAACCTGCTAGTATCAGCAGTATTGAAAAAGACCCAAAACAAGAGCTGATTGACCGTTTAGAAACCTATTTAAGAGTCAAACAAGCGGCTGAACGCTTGGGGCAAATGCCTGTTTTAGAACGCGATACTTTTGCTACCAATGTTAGCTTAGGGCATACCGCAGTCAATAATGTCGGCTATGCAGCCGATCAATTACGTGATGCCTTGTTCTGTATTTTTAATCGTCCTGAACCTGTCACCCATCAAATTTTGCAAGAACCTGTTTTACTTGAAGAACGGATTGCATTTATTGAAGCCAAACTCGCATCGGGTGAAGTACTGAGTTTTGATGCGTTGCTAAAACCAAGTCAGGGACGCATGGGCATGGTTGTGACCTTTATGGCGATTTTAGAACTGACTCGCCAGCAAAAAGTGTGCATTATCAGCAGTGGGATTGAAGCACCATTGAGCATTCAAGGGGCGCAGGCATGAATCCAGAACCCATAATTTCGAGCTTGTCTGAAGGCGAACAACAGCATGAAGTGCTGATGCAACTCGAAGCAATTATTTTTGCCAGTGACAGTGCTGTGTCTTTAGCGCGTCTGAAAGAAGCTTTTCAAGATAAATATAGCAAAGCGCAATTACGCCAGTTTTTACAACAATTGGCCATGTTACAACATGGTCGCTCGATTGAACTGATCGAAACCGCACAAGGTTTCCGTTTTCAGGTGCGGGCAAAGTATCGTACAATTATTACACAGGTGTGGCCTGAACGTCCGACCCGACTTTCGCCCTCACTGCTAGAAATACTGGCGGTGATTGCCTACCACCAACCTGTGACCCGAGCAGATATTGAACAAATTCGCGGAGTATCAAACAATAGTCAAATTTTACGCACATTGTTTGATTGGAACTGGATTAAAGAATCAGGTTTCCGAGAACTCCCAGGAAGACCTGCGTTGTTGGTTACAACGCCTCAATTTTTAAATGCGTTTGGCTTGAATTCCTTAAGTCAATTGCCTCCCCTACAGGATGCCAAGGAAGCTTTCATGGCACTCGATGCATCTGCGTCTGTGTCTTGAATAGGTAAACTGTTGATGATCATTTCTAAGGTTATGCTGTCATGAGTGAAAAGTTGCAAAAGGTACTCGCACGAGTAGGCTTGGGTTCTCGCCGTTATATGGAAGAAGTCATTGCCGCTGGTCGTGTGAGTGTCAACGGCCAAGTTGCCCAAGTGGGTGAACGTATCGAACCAGGTGATGAGCTTCGCATCGATGGTCGTAAAGTTCAGTTCCAAATTGAAGATGAAATTCGTCGTCGCGTTCTGATTTACTACAAACCAGAAGGCGAAATTTGCTCACGCAACGACCCTGAACAGCGCCCAACTGTATTTGATAACCTGCCTGCAATTGCCAATGATCGTTGGGTAATGGTTGGTCGTCTGGACATTAACTCGACAGGTTTATTGCTATTCACCAACGATGGTGAATTAGCCAACCGTTTAATGCACCCATCGAACGAAATTGAACGTGAATATGCAGTTCGTGTGATGGGTGAAGTGACACCACAACTGAAAAACAACATGCTGCGCGGCGTAGTGCTAGATGATGGCCCTGCCAAGTTTGAATCTTTCTCTGAAATTGGCGGTGATGGTATTAACCGCTGGTATCAAGTGGTGGTAAAAGAAGGTCGTAACCGCGAAGTTCGTCGTATTTTTGAATCACAAGGTCTGAAAGTCAGCCGTCTATTGCGTACCCGTTACGGCACGGTAATTTTACCGCGTGAATTGCGTACAGGTCGCTGGATGGAATTGGATAAAAATGACATCGACAACCTTGCCAAAGCAGTTGAATTAAAACCACGTCAAGGCACAGGTTTGTACGGCATGGCAAAACGTCGCAATGAGCGTATGCAAGAAAAACCATTGGCAGCACGTCGTGGTGGTTTCTTGCGTCAGCAACGTCGTGACATCGAAGAAGCTGCACAAAACACAGGTTTTGCACCGCGTGAACGTCGTCAGGACGGTAACAGTTACGGCAACCGCGAACCACGCCAAGACGGTAACAGTTACGGCAACCGCGAACCACGCCAAGACGGTAACAGTTACGGCAACCGTGAGCGTCGTCAAGATGGTAACAGCTATGGCAACCGCGAACGTCGCCAAGACGGCAATAGCTATGGCAACCGTGAGCGTCGCCAAGACGGTAACAGCTATGGCAACCGCGAACCACGTCAGGATGGTAACAGCTACAGCAACCGTGAACCACGTCAGGATGGCAACAGCTACGGCAACCGTGAACGTCGTGACGAAAATGCACCACGCAAACCGTTTGGCAATAAAAGCTTTAAAAAATTCTAAAAGCTGAAATACGCCAAATTGATAAAAAGCCACACGTTCATGTGTGGCTTTTTTATTGGGCAAATTGGTTGGACAAAAAATAATAAAAATTAAATATTTGGCAATACAGGAATTTCAATCCACTGTGCTTTTGGAAAGCTTTTTGACAAATAATTTTTTAAATATTTGGCAGTATCCTGCGAAATTAAAGGGTCTTGTGATTCATCGTTCAAATTATATGCCAATGCATGTAAATTCAAACCACGTGTTTTTAAAGCTTCCAAACTGAGCAAAGTGTGGTTAATACTGCCCAAACGCCCAGAACTCACCAAAATAACAGGATATTGTTTTTGCTCAATATAGTCGATGGTGAGTAGGTCTGTGGTCAGCGGCACCATGAGTCCACCCGCACCTTCTAATAATACTGCATCATACTTTGCTGCCAGTTGCGCAGTCGCAGCCTCAATTTTAGCAAAGTCAATCTCACGACCATCAATTTGTGTAGCCAAATGCGGTGAAGCAGGATAGCTAAAAATTTCAGGCATGGTGAGTTTGTCATCATCTTCAGGCAACCATTCACTGCCCATAATTTTACGATGCTGCTCAATATCTTCTGAAACGTCTTGATTGCCCGTTTGAATCAGTTTTTGGGTAATGGTCTGAATACCCTGTTCATTCATGGTCTTGGCTAAATAACCCGTGGCATAGGTTTTGCCAATCCCTGTATCAATACCACTCACAAAATAGACTTGAGCTGTCATGGCATTCTCCGTGCAAGACAATAAATAGGATGATACGTGAGCGTATAACTTTTTTGCTGTGAGCTATGCTGCTGACTAAACTGTTCATAGCCCCGATAAAATTCGGTTAAAGTCGTTTTGTTCCAACGCTGCCCTTGTGCTGTACCCGTGACACCTGTGGCTTTTAAATGCTGCAAAATCTGTTTAGGATGTTCAAAACTTAATGATTCAAGCTGCTCTGAACAGTGTAATACTTCAAAGCCCTGCTGTTTAAGCTGTTGTTGTAACGCATCCATACTCAAATAATGTAAGCCTTGACCTGTTAATTGCTTAATTTCAGTCAAGTTTTGAGGGCCAAACGTCGAAAAGCACAAATACCCTTGCGGCTTTAACGCTTGATTCGCCTTGCGCAATAATGCTCCAAAATCTTCCACCCATTGCAAAGCCGAACTCGAACAAATTAAATCCAAAGACTGCGGAAAATCGAGCTGTTCTATATCGCCAATTAAGCCATGAATTTGCGTACTAGTTGTTTGAGGATGATGCAGATACGCATGCAACACTTCGGCATATAAATCATTTAAAGTCAGCTGTTGAATTTGAAATTCACGCAGTAGCAAGTCGGTTAAATTCCCTGAACCACAGCCGATTTCCAAGACGTTTTCAAAGCAAGGCTGAGGTTGATCTGACAACTTTTGCTGCACAATATATTGCTGCATTTTTGCCATTAACTGCTGACAAATTTGCTGCTGTACCACGGCATGCGTTTTATAACTCTGATGAGCGCGGGCAAAACGCTGTGCCACTTGTGCCTTATCTATACGCATACGCACACTCAAAGCAAATCCAGTAACTGTGTTAAATCTGCCGTTTCAAATTGCGTATTTAAACAAATCCGCAGTCTTGAACTGCCTTGCGGCACAGTCGGTGGACGTACAGGCATCACATAAAAACCTGCAGTCTGTAACTGTCGGGCTTTGCTTACAGTTGCAGTAGAGTCGCCAATAATCACAGGTACAATTTGCGAAGTTGATGGGCAAGCAAAACCTTTGGCCTGAATCCCCTGCTGTATAGATTGGCTCAAGGCCGCCAAATGCTGACGCTGTGCCTGCATGTGCACAATCTGATTCAGCATAAACTGCGTCCACGCCATACAAATAGGTGGCTGTGCGGTACTAAAAATTAGCGGGCGCATCCGATTAATTAGGTAATCACGGATAATCGGATCACAGATCAAATATCCCCCAACTGAAGCAACGGCTTTGCCAAACGTCCCAACCAGAAAATCAATGGCATCAATCACGCCATATTGTTCGGCACAACCTAAACCTTGCTGCCCACGTACGCCAATCGCATGTGCTTCATCGACATATAACATGACTTTGGCAAAATGCTGTTTCAGCGCGACCAATGCGGCTAAATCAGTTTCATCACCATCCATACTAAAAATGGATTCAGTCACCACAATAATGCGTTCATAATTATCATCGGCATGATATTGCGTCAGCAATTGCTGCAAATGTGCCAAATCATTATGCCGATAACGCAAATATTTTGCAGATGACAAACGAATGCCATCAATCATGCTGGCATGTACCAGTTTATCGGCCAAAATTAGGGTTTTCGCATCTGCCAATGCAGGTAAAATACCAATATTCATGTGATAGCCGCTATTAAACAGCAAGGCAGCTCGCCCATGAAATAATTGCGTTAATGTGGCTTCAAGCTGTTCATAGGCAGGGAAATTTCCAGTCAGCAAACGTGATGAAGATGCACTCATTAAACGCTGTGCATTGGGCGTTTCATCAAAAAACTGTTCACGTAAGCGCAAATCAGAGGCTAAACCCAAATAATCATTGGAAGATAAATTCAGCATCTGCTGTTGCTGAATTTCAATTGTTTTACCTTGCTGCTGATTGCTGCGAAATTGACGAAAATTGCCCTGTTGGCGAAGCTGATCAAGCTGTTCTGCATAGTGATCGAGTAAACTCATGCGCTCGCTCCTTGCATACCTGTCACCACCTCAGCCAATTGCTGCAATAAAGTATTTAGTTCTGCTGCTGTAATCACATACGGCGGCATCACATAAACCAATTTACCAAATGGACGCACCCAAATACCGCGTTGCACAAATTCTTGTTGCAGGCTTTGCATATCGACAGCATGTTTTAGCTCCACCACACCAATTGCACCTAAAACCCGCACATCCTGCACCCATGCCAAATTAGCCAATGGCGTTAAATGCTGTTCAAGTTGCTGCTGAATGCGTTGAATATTGGCTTGCCAGTCTTGTTCTAATAATAATTGGGTACTTTTTACTGCAACCGCGCAGGCCAGTGGATTTGCCATAAAGGTCGGGCCATGCATAAACACACCTGCCTCACCCTGCGAAATCATTTCTGCAACATGCTTCGTGGTCAATGTGGCAGACAAAGTCATATAACCGCCTGTCAGCCCTTTGCCGATACACATAATATCGGGTTCGACCTGAGCATGTTCCCATGCAAACAACTTGCCTGTACGCCCAAAACCTGTGGCAATTTCATCAAAAATTAACAACACATCATATTGTTCACAGAGCAATTTGGCTTGACGCAAATATTCAGGATGATAAAAGCGCATGCCGCCTGCACCTTGCACAATCGGCTCAATAATCATGGCGGCAATCTGTTGATGATGCTCGGCCAAACTTTGTGCCAATTCTGCAATATCGGCAGGATTCCACTCTTGGTCAAAACCTGTTTGTGGTGCAGATACAAAATAACGACGCGCCAAACTTGAGCCAAAAACCTGATGCATCCCTGTAACAGGATCACAAACCGACATGGCATTCCATGTATCGCCATGATAGCCAGAACGGGTGGTAATAAAATTGGTTTTTTCAGTTTTGCCTTGTGCAGTCCAGTATTGCACAGCCATTTTCAGCGCCACTTCAACGGCGACGGAGCCTGAATCTACATAAAAAATTTTATCTAAACTCGGTGGGGTAATTTCGAGCAACAAACGCCCTAACTCAATAGCAGGACGATGGGTCAATCCACCAAACATGATATGCGCCATACTGTCGAGTTGCTCAGTCACAGCACGGTTCAGCTCAGGATGGTTATAGCCATGAATCGCGCACCACCACGATGACATGCCGTCAATCAACTGGCGACCATCTTCAAGTTCAATGGTGCTGCCAAATGCCCGCTTAACCTTAAAGGTTGTTAAGGGCTGAGTCATAGAGGTGTAAGGATGCCAAAGATGTTCACGATCAAAAGCCAAATCCATCTGTTCTGTCATCCCACCATCATCCTTGATCTTGTAAAAAACTTGATGTGCTAAATCTTAAACCTGTCTACAGATAAAATAAATTGCGAGATTTGTCACTTATGGACCTGTTGGCGGGTTTTTCTGTAAATATTGGCAGATTTTGCTAGTCAACTCATCGGCATGGAACAATGGCAGCCCATGCGAGCCTTGCAAAACATCTACGCTTAAAAACTTTGCAGCTAAATTTTGCAGTTTAGCTGCAACTTTGCAATCAACTAAAACATCCTGCTCGGCAAAAAGATGATACTGCAGACCTGTATAATTTTTAAGCTTAGTCACCAAGTTTAAGTTTTCCAATAAATCCAAACCGTGTTGAAGCAAAGATTGCGGCTGTGGCTGAACCAAACTTTGTAATTGTAATAGGTCGGTTTTACTACTAGTGACACCCTGACACACCATAAAACCAAAACGCTTTAGGGTCAGAATTGGGTCTTGTGCAAAAGATTGTTTAAACTGGGCAAACGTGGCTTGTGGCATAGCGGTATCCCAATCGGCTTGTGCAACAAAACACGGATTGGATGCAATGGTAATTAAGGTTTTATATCCTGCATATTGGCTGGCAATCGCATCGACCAGTAGCGTTGCCAATTGCCCACCCAGTGACCAGCCCACAATTACATCAAACTGACGTGCAAATTCAACCTGTTGCTGCATGACTTGAGCATCAGTAGCGTTAAAAATATTGATGAGCTCAACCCGAAAACCTTGTGCAGTTAAGGCTTGCTGTAACGGATTTAAGAGTGCAGTACCACCGCCCCAGCCTGTAATCAATAAAATCTGTTGTTGCACGTGGCTTGCTCTCAAGTTAGAAAATCACCTCAGTATAATACTGAATCGGCTCAATCGACATCTGCAAAGCACCAAGATACATCCTTAAAAAAACCAATTGATCTCTGTACACGACAAATTTCACAGAACCCTTATCCTATCAGGATTCTGCTTTCTTAAAATTGCCAAAATTTCCTTAAACTCTTCTTTTTTCCCAAAACCAATTAAACGCTGAATCGCCATTTGAAC
>NZ_VPCW01000069.1:0-1149 GCF_013418015.1 Acinetobacter sp. YH12211 | reverse complement strand
GCATAGGTATCTACACATCTTTAAGTACCTAGTGCAATGGTTGCGATTTCATTCAGTTCATCTATTGAATATTCTGAGAGCAGTTGAAGAGTATTTAGTAAAATCGAGAGTCCTGCCAATATGGCAGGCGCACTCTCTATCTTGCCTCTTTTCTGCTGTCTACCTGAAAGCCTAGTCAAAAATGCACGGACTTTCTGATTTTGCTCATCTGTACAACGCTGCACTCTCCACGTCAACACACAAGCCATACAACTGATCAGCAAACGCCTTAAAATCGCTTCTGGGGTAGTCTGAAGCCATGACTCAATATCATGACCTGCTTGCTTGAGAAGTTTGAAATAACATTCGATTGACCAACGCCAGTAATACCAAGTTGTCAATTCCACTGCGGTAATCTCGGTTGGTACATTGCTGATCAATGACCATCTTGCAACTGTCTTTTCATTAATATCTTTAACCACCGCAATAATCAGTCTAGCCTCAATTGCAGCACCTTTCTGAGGAGCAACTCTTTGACCTAAACAATCTTTTTTATTTGATTTTGCAGCACGGGTAAGCCGAACATTGGTTTCTCCAACATAAAGCATATGTTGATTACCCTTATAAGAAATGGGTTTCACTTGCTGTATTTCGATACGTTCAGCAACTTCTCTAACTTTACATATTTCACCCTGATGCTCAATCCGATTGCCTTCCTTTGCTCGAATAAGCCATTGAAAACCATTGCTGCTTAATTCCCTGAGATGAGCAATGGAATCTCCTTCACGATCAATAATATGTACGCAGGTTTTATCAAGAGGAAACTGTTCAACCTTTTGAATTTGTTCAGAAAGGGAGTCTAAATGAGTTTTACGTTCGGTCTGTTGCTCATTGAATGTCGAATAGCAACCTGAAGCACTAGAAAGGGTTTGAGCTAATGGAGCAACAGGAAGTCCAGAAGCAGCATCAACAAGTAAGCTCGTTTGTAATTCATAGCCTGAGTCGTATTGATGTGTCCTTTGATGTTTTTGAGTTTTATTACGATGTGTCACATATTGGATTTGTGACCAATCATGAATAACTAAAGCATAACGATGCAGCGATGTCTTAATCTGATCACAAGCAAGTTTTTGAATAGGTTCATTTAATTGTCTAAATGAGATTTTATCA
>NZ_VPCW01000068.1:0-1180 GCF_013418015.1 Acinetobacter sp. YH12211 | reverse complement strand
CTCTGTACACGACAAATTTCACAGAACCCTTATCCTATCAGGATTCTGCTTTCTTAAAATTGCCAAAATTTCCTTAAACTCTTCTTTTTTCCCAAAACCAATTAAACGCTGAATCGCCATTTGAACATAGTCTAAACCATAGCGAAATAAACTCATTGAGAGTCGTCCATGCTTCTTTATTTTTATCGCTTTTTTTTGATTATGTTGCCATTCACCCGTTAAGTAACACCAACAGAAGCTTATAGCTAACACCGCAATCAATTTTTTCACTCGTCTAGGGTCTGTCAAGCGCGTATTTTCAAGATTAAACCCGCGTCCTTTGAGACAACTGAATAAGGTTTCAATTTCCCAGCGTAATGCATAATCCTGAATAGCATTGGCATTAAACTGAGGAGAAACGACGAGTAAAAGCTCTCCATTTTCTAACTGTAGTGCACTTATATATAGTTTCACCCGACCAACCAAAATCCGTCGTTTACGACATTCAATTTGACCAACTTTAAGATGGCGAAATAAATCACTAATTTTATGATTCTTTCCTAAATGATTGGTGACAATGAAGTTTTTTTAACACGAATGCAGAAGTTGATGTCTTGTTCAATTAACCATGTAAACCACTGCTCACCGATAAACTCTCTGTCTGCGAACACATTCACAATACGGTCTTTACCAAAAATGGCTATAAAGCGTTGAATCAAAGCAATACGCTCTTTCGTATCTGAATTTCCACGTTTATTAAGCAATGTCCAAAGGATAGGTATCGCTATTCCACGATAAACGATTGCGAGCATCAGGATATTAATATTTCGTTTTCCCCATTTCCAATTGGTTCTATCTAAAGTCAGTTGCACTTGGTCGAATGAAAACATATTGAAAATCAACTGAGAAATTTGACGATAATCAAAATACTGACCTGCAAAGAAGCGCTGCATACGTCGATAAAATGATTGTGGTAAACACTTGATGGGCAAGGCTTTAGATGCAGAAGAAAGATTACATGTTTGCTTTAAAATAATCACAAGCATGATGAGCGCAAAGCACTTTAAATGTGACTTGTTCCATTTTAGAGATTTGTTTAAGATAAGATATAACTCATTGAGATGTGTCATAGTATTCGTCGTTAGAAAACAATTATTGTGACATTATTTCAATGAGTTATCTATTTTTGTCGTGTACAGAG
>NZ_VPCW01000067.1:0-1196 GCF_013418015.1 Acinetobacter sp. YH12211 | reverse complement strand
AGATGGTATTGATGGTATTGATGGCGCAGATGGTACCGACGGCAAATCAGCTCTGGAATTAGCTCGTGAGATTGGCTTGATTGGCCCAGAGGGTACGATCACCGATATGTTTAATGCCTTAAAAGGTATAGATGGTAAATCAGCGCTTGAATTAGCGATTGAAGCAAATCTGCTGCCAGCGGGCGCAACGCTAACTGATCTGATGGCCTACTTAAAAGGTACTGATGGTGCGGATGGTACCGATGGCAAATCAGCTCTGGATCTGGCTCGTGAGATTGGCTTGATTGGCCCAGAGGGTACGATCACCGATATGTTTAATGCCTTAAAAGGTGCAGATGGTGCAGATGGTAAATCTGCACTTGAGTTAGCGATTGAAGCAAATCTGCTGCCAGCGGGCGCAACGCTAACTGATCTGATGGCCTACTTAAAAGGTACTGATGGTGCGGATGGTACCGATGGCAAATCAGCTCTGGAATTGGCCCGTGAGATTGGCTTGATTGGCCCAGAGGGTACGATCACCGATATGTTTAATGCCTTAAAAGGTGCAGATGGTGCAGATGGTAAATCTGCACTTGAGTTGGCAATTGAAGCAAATCTGCTGCCAGCGGGCGCAACGCTAACTGATCTGATGGCCTACTTAAAAGGTACTGATGGTGCGGATGGTACCGATGGCAAATCAGCGCTTGAGTTGGCAATTGAAGCAAATCTGCTGCCAGCGGGCGCAACGCTAACTGATCTGATGGCCTACTTAAAAGGTGCAGATGGTGCAGATGGTGCAGATGGTAAATCTGCACTTGAGTTGGCAATTGAAGCAAATCTACTGCCAGCGGGCGCAACGCTAACTGATCTGATGGCCTACTTAAAAGGTACTGATGGTGCGGATGGTAAATCTGCACTTGAGTTGGCAATTGAAGCAAATCTACTGCCAGCGGGCGCAACGCTAACTGATCTGATGGCCTACTTAAAAGGTACCGATGGTGCAGATGGTAAATCTGCACTTGAGTTGGCAATTGAAGCAAATCTACTGCCAGCGGGCGCAACGCTAACTGATCTGATGGCCTACTTAAAAGGTATTGATGGCGCAGATGGTACCGACGGCAAATCAGCTCTGGAATTAGCTCGTGAGATTGGCTTGATTGGCCCAGAGGGTACGATCACCGATATGTTTAATGCCTTAAAAGGTGCAGATGGTATTG
>NZ_VPCW01000066.1:0-1202 GCF_013418015.1 Acinetobacter sp. YH12211 | reverse complement strand
GGTAATACCCCCATTTTTAATTGAATTAATGGGTAGAAAATCTAAAGCCCTTGTTATTGTTTAAAAATAGGTGGACAACCATTTACTGACATATGAGGTCGTTCATGATTATAAAAGTACTGCCAGTCAGTTGTATAGTCCTGCACCTCGCTCAGATCTCGAAATAAATATTGATTTAGACACTCATAACGTACTGTACGATTAAATCGCTCAACATATGCATTTTGCTGTGGATTGCCTGGTTGAGTAAATACATGCTCAATACCATGCTGATCACACCACTTTTCCATCAGCTCACTTATATACTCTGGGCCGTTGTCGGTTCTAATGCGTTTAGGTTTGCCTCGCCATTCAATGAGCTGATCAAGTCCTCTCAGTACACGTTCTGCTGGCAATGAAAAGTCAATCAATATATCCAATGACTCGCGATTATAGTCATCAATCACGTTGTGAACTCGATAACTACGTCCATCACTGAGTTGATCATGCATAAAGTCCATTGACCATGATTCATTCTTAGCTGTCGGTACTGCAAGGGGTTCTGGCTGTTCTCGTTTAATCCGCTTATTAGGCTTGATTCTTAAATTAAGCTCAAGCTCCTTATAAATGCGATAGACACGTTTGTGGTTCCATTTGTATTTTTTAACATTACGCAAATACAGGAAACAAAGCTTGAAGCCCCATGTTTTATGATCATTGGTTAATTGAATCAACCATTCGGCAATCTGTTGATTCTCTTCATCTAAACGAGCTTTATAGCGATAACACGTTTGACTGACTTTAAAAATTAAGCAGGCCATGCTGATTGAAATCTTAAATTGCTCAGTAGCTTGCTGAGCAAGTGACTTTCGCTGAACAGGCCTTAAAACTTTTTTAAAAGTGCATCTTGCAAGATGTCTGACTTTAGCCGCTCATCAGCATACATGCGTTTTAAACGGGCATTTTCAGCCTCAAGTTCTTTAAGCCGCGTCATCATTGAAAGATCCATGCCGCCATATTTGGACTTCCACTTGTAGAATGTAGCAGAGCTCATACCATGTTCGCGGCACAAGTTCGGTATGGGTGTTCCTGCTTCAGCTTGCTTCAAGATACTCATGATCAAGCTGTCTGAATACTTAGATGTTTTCATAGAAAATCTCCTTAAATCAAGGTTATTCGATTTTCTACTTTTAAACTCAATTATTTTTAGGGAGGATTACCCT
>NZ_VPCW01000065.1:0-1240 GCF_013418015.1 Acinetobacter sp. YH12211 | reverse complement strand
CATTTGCTTTAGGGATTACCTCAATTCCATAGGCTGTCACGGTGTAACTCACCGCCTTAATCACCACTTATGCAGTGATTAAATCTTTATCCGCATATCGCAGGATATTAATTGATGCATTAACATCACGATTTTGGATGGTTTGGCAAACTAAGCACTTCCACTCTCGCGCAGAAAGTGTGAGAGATTGATTTAATTCACCACAGCACGAACACATTTTACTACTTGGGAAGAATCGACCAACCGAAAGTACCGATTTTCCATGCTGTTTGGCTTTATAAATCAACTGCCTTTTAAACTCATAAAAACCCATATCGGATATAGCTCTTGCGAGTTTACGATTCCTCAACATGCCTTTAACATTCAAATCTTCAATCGCAATCACATCAAAACGTGTTACCAAATCCGTTGTGACTTGATGAAGATTATTCTTGCGTAGACAGGCAATTTTATAGTGCAGGCGAGATAGCTTGGCTTTTGCTTTTTCTCGATTCTGACTACCTTTTTTCTTACGACTAAAAGACTTGTTGAGTCGTCTTAGTTTTGCAAGCTGTCTTTTAAGTGGTGCGTTAGAAGGAATAACCTCACCATTTGAAAGGGTGGCAAGATTAGAGACACCCAAATCAACACCGATACTTAAACCTGTTTTCGGTTTAAGCTTTTCGATCTGGGTGAGTTCGACAGCGATTGATACAAACCACTTACCACCTTGTTTAAATATTTTGGCCGAGAGAATTTTACCCTTATAGCGCAGATTCTCAGTCATTTTCACCCAACCCAAATTAGGGATTTTAATAGACCGACCCTTTACGCTAAATTGATCATTTGATAATGAAAAACGGTCATCCTTGCCTTTTTTTCTTGGCTTGGGGTATCCTGATTTGCCGTTAAAAAATCTATCAAAAGCACTACCCAACTGCTTAATCGCCAACTGTGGTGCGCACTTAGTCACTTTCTTCATGAAAGGATATTTTTCAAATTTAAAAGTGTTTAGGTGCTTTCTTAATTTACTCTCTTTAGGTCTATTAAGAAGCATTTCATTCACCGCAACATCATAATACTCACACTGATCTCGATATTCCTTATCAGCCTTGTATTGTCGCTGCCACTCTCTTAAAGCCCAATTATACGACAAACGAGCAACACCACTTGCCTGAGCAAAATGGCTTGCTTGTTTATTATTGGGCATCAATTCAATGATATGCCCTCGTATAAATCGACTCATAGTGCTTCTTTGACC
>NZ_VPCW01000064.1:0-1635 GCF_013418015.1 Acinetobacter sp. YH12211 | reverse complement strand
ATAACCGGGTGCCGAATGGCGCCTTAGCAGAGGCTTGAGCCGTGTGCTGGGAAACTCGCATGCACGGTTCTTAGGGGGTTGGACGTAGGTAACTGCGTCTGACTACCCGACAATCAGATGCGTCCCTTGGCGTTGGGGCGCAAGAACTGGCTGTTTGCAGGTTCGCTGCGCAGTGGTCAGCGAGCGGCAAACATCATGACGTTAATCCAGTCAGCAAAGCTGAATGGCTTGGATCCGTATGCCTATTTAAGTGATGTGCTGAAAAGGTTACCGACACATAAAGTGACCCAGATTGAAGAGTTACTGCCACACTGCTGGAAACCTAAATCGAATTAAAATTGGTATGGGATTCAGCGGACGCTTACAACCATTCGTTAGCACATAGGATCTTTTGATTTCAGATACGAAACAGCAAAAAAAAAAGCTTATCTAAGACAGATAAGCTTTGAAAACTACAATCTAAAATAAGAAAGCTAAAACAAAGAAACTACAGCAAGTATCTTTGACTTCAATTATAGCGATTGTTCATTTTTTAACAAATAGTTTAAAACTAAAGTCTAAGATGTTTTATCTATCAGTCTTAACCTGAAAGCATTCGTGCATTAAATTTCAGGATAACTCCCCGTACCTTCTGGCCACGGCGATAACACTTCAAAGCCTGTATCAGTCACAGCAACCATGTGTTCCCATTGTGCAGAAAGTGATTTATCTGTCGTCACCACCGTCCAGCCATCTTTCAGTTCTTTCACACGCGCTTTGCCCGCATTCACCATTGGCTCAATGGTAAATACCATGCCTTTTTTAAGCACCAAGCCTTGTCCAGGCTGACCATAATGCAGCACACTTGGTTGTTCGTGATACACCTGCCCAATACCATGTCCGCAATATTCACGCACAATGCTAAACCCTTCACGATGCGCCACACTTTGAATGGCATAGCCAATATCGCCCAAAGTCGCGCCCGGTTTCACCGCATGAATCCCTGCGCGCATCGCCTCATAAGTGGTATCGACCAGTTTTTTCGCTTCTGGTTTCACCTGACCCACATAGTACATACGACTGGTATCACCATAAAAACCATCTTTAATCACTGCCACATCAATATTAATAATGTCGCCATCTTTTAAAATGGTTTTGGATGATGGAATACCATGACAGACCACTTCATTGGGTGAAATACAGGTGGTTTTGGTATAACCGTGATAGCCCACATTGGCAGGAATGACTTTTAAGGTATTTACAATATAATCGTGACACAAATCATCTAAGTATTCTGTCGTGACTCCGGGTTTGACATGCTCGCCAATCATCTGCAACACCTGAGCAGCCAAACGCCCCGAAATGCGTAATTTCTCAATATCTTGCTCTGATTTAATGCTGACTTTAAGGGCGCGCATGATGAACTCCTGACCTGAAGCCTGAGATTATAGCCGTTATTTAAAACCTACTCAAACCTACTCAATGTGGGTTTGATGTTTAATTCCTACTTCACCATCAAGAACCTAAAACATTTGCTTTAGGGATTACCTCAATTCCATAGGCTGTCACGGTGTAACTCACCGCCTTAATCACCACTTATGCAGTGATTAAATCTTTATCCGCATATCGCAGGATATTAATTGATGCATTAACATC
>NZ_VPCW01000063.1:0-1765 GCF_013418015.1 Acinetobacter sp. YH12211 | reverse complement strand
TCATGTTCAGCAGGTGCGGAAACAAGCAGAATTTTGGGAGTACCATCTTCAGCAATTACCAGCTTAACTTCATTTTTGGATTGCCAGTCTTTTAGGATATCGTCGGAGGTGAATTGTGATTCAGAGTTTTGCCACGTATTACTAACGTGGCACCCCCACGGTGATACAGTGGGTAAAGTCCGATTTTTTAGGAAATCATTAGCAAATTTAGAGTAATTTTCAGTTGAAGCAGTTGTAAAAGGGCTGCTTTCCCCATAGAATTTAGTCATGGACTTTCCTCTTTAAAGTTCATCAAGGGCTATAGTGTTTGCTGCACTGATAGCCCATTTTTTTGCCTGTTGCTTTTGTGCCTGTCGATACATTGCGCTCAGGTCTTTAACTTCACAGGTCTTTAGCTTGTTAGCTTCTTACGTGCAGATTTAATCTACACCATACACACTATAAGAATCAATATTTTTCTTCATTCGGCTGTGGGCGGTGCGGCTTGCGTGCCCTCAGCCCGCCACCGTCCTCACCTCACTCGCTATCTATTTCATTATGTCGTTGCGTCGGCAAAGCCTAATTCTTACCGTTTACAGTCCAAAGGGAGCTTGTAATCAGAGAGGAAAAGGCTAGTAACTCATATCCCGTCAGTTCGGGGGCACTCCGCCCCCTCTGTTACATGTGATTTATATGCAAATAGCTTAAGTAGAACAGAATTCAGGGTGCACCCTAGCCCAATCCTGTTTTGTTAGATCGAACCTCTTAGGAACGCTAAAAGGCAGAGAGAGAGCCTCAAGACACGATTCATCGTCCCCGAACCATTCACGAAAGAACCCCAACCAACGACCAAATTGATGACGAATAATATCTATACCCTTATCAACCTTAATAGAAACTGTACGCTTCACATATTCAATACGGCTTTGCTTTTGATCGTCATACTTAAAAATATCTTTAAAGCATGGGTACAAATTAATGAAGTAATCAGAGGGATTGATAACAGCATCAAAAGGAATATGCGTATGTTTTGCTTTTAATTCAACTTCGAGCCGTACCCATTCGCTATTTTTATCGCCTAATTGCTTTCCTTTCTCATAAGCACGTAGCAGCTTGTCAGAAGTACGGCAGCCAATTTGCAAAGTACGACCTAGTTTGTCACGGTCTAAATATTTCCAATCACCGTACCATGTAACCCTTGCAGGCTTTCCAAAATAATAAAATTCCTTGTTAGATTCACGCTCATTCAGATCATCAATATTTAAGTATGTTCCGTCATAGTCATCATGGGCTAAGTCTAAACGTGTGATTTTTACGCCTTGAGATTGATTTAGAAAGTCATACAAGCGATTTTGCCAACCATAGTCACCCATTAAGCAGCCTTGCCCATTGATCATAACTAGGATTGAATTGGCTTGCCCACCTATGCAGAGATCACCAACGCCAACGCCCTCATGGTTTGTTATTTCGTAGCATTGTTCGTAAAAGTTTTTACCGTTTTTCCGCTTTTGACCTAATTTAAATCCAAAAATTTGTTCTAACTTTTGACCCATACAATCTATGCAGACATCATTTATAAGACTTTCTTCAAGTCCGATATAGTCATCCATGAACGTATAACGCTTTAGTGTGAACGAGATCCAATCTATAAATGCAATTTCATGTTCAGCAGGTGCGGAAACAAGCAGAATTTTGGGAGTACCATCTTCAGCAATTACCAGCTTAACTTCATTTTTGGATTGCCAGTCTTTTAGGATATCGTCGGAGGTGAATTGTGATTCAGAGT
>NZ_VPCW01000062.1:0-1783 GCF_013418015.1 Acinetobacter sp. YH12211 | reverse complement strand
TTGACATACTCCCACCACTTTCGTTTTCACTCAAGTGGGGGATTCTAAAAGCAAAGCTCTTAGGCGACTTCCTCACGGATTTCGCTTGCTTTCTGCTTCTTAGGGCGACCTTTACCGCATCCACCCTCCACAGACAAAACGGCATGTCCTGCCGACAATATATTACGAGATGCGTTTAAATCCGCATTCGCAACATAACCGCATCCGACACACTCAAATTTAGCTTGAGTTTGTCGGTTTTCTTTTGCTACATGACCACATTCACAGCAGGTTTGACTTGTGTACTTCGGATCAACTTTTACAAGTAATCCACCTCGCCATTGTTGCTTATATTCCAACATACTAACGAGCATGCCCCAACCTTGATCTAGGATTGATTTGTTTAAGCCTGACTTAGCTTTTACATTCTTTCCTTGATTTTCGATTGTGCCACTTGCTGACTTCGACATATTTGCTACTTTTAAATCCTCAACAGCAATCATTGCGTGGTTTTTGCTGAGCGTTGTAGTGATTTTTTGCAAGTAGTCATGACGAATATTGGCAATGTGATGATGTAGTTTATTGATTTTAAAATTCAGTTTTTTCCAATTTTGACTAAATTTAACTTTCTTTCTCTGCTTCCGTTGAAGTCTAGCTAATTTAATCTGATTGGTTTTAAAGCTATTGATCGGGTCAAAGACCTGACCATTTGAGGTAGTGATTAATTTCTTAACACCAAGATCAACACCAATCGCTGATTTTGATGGGTGGATCGGCATTTCAGTAAGTTCTGTTTCAGTACAGAATGAAACGTACCAACGTCCTGACACCTTACTGATCGTCACATTTTTTATTGTGCCTAGAATCTCTTGCGACTTCCTGAATTTAATAACACCTACGCCATTAGGGAGTTTGAGTTTATTTCCTTTAACCCAACAGTATTTATCGAATTGTACAAGGCGAATGGAATCATAACCGTCTGATTTTTTCTTAAATCTAGGCATAAGTGGGCGCAACTGAACCTCAGTACCATCAGCCAATTTAAAAAATTTAGGTTTCTTAGGTTTGCGCTTTTTTTCTTTTAGTCGAGCATGTTCTTTAGGGTTGAAAAACTTCCCCCATGCTGATGCAAGATCACGAACTTTTTGTTGAAGTGACACAGCATTTGAATTTCCATCTAAAAAGCTAAACTGAGGATTCTTTTTCAGTGCTGTTATCTTTTTTACTAGATTCACCGCATTAATGTGTTTATTTTGAGCAAACATTTCAAATGAAATTGCTAATATTTGATTCCAAACAAAGCGTGCAGAGCCAACGAGATTATTTAAAATAACCTCTTGCTCGACATTAGGCTCAAGCCTAAATTTATACGCTTTGTTGATTTTCATTAATGAGTGTGTATCTGTTAATATGGTGCTGATTCTAACATTTTAGGTATATTTTTTCAATGAGTGAGATATATAAAAACCGACATTCAGCCTTTAATCTTCATGTTCATTTAGTTTTTATAACGAAATATCGAAAAAAAATACTAGGTGAGTTGCATCATAAATATTTCAATGAGTGTGCAACTGAAATATGTAAAGATTTTGATGCTGAATTAAAGGAATGTAATGGTGAATCCGACCATGTTCACATGCTTATTCAGTATCCACCAACGGTACAGTTAAGCAAATTGGTTAATAATTTAAAGTCTGTAACAAGTAGAAGAATGCGAAATGAGTTTTTAGACTTGAGAGGGAATTATACAAAACCTGTTTTATGGTCAAGATCATATTTTGCAGGGTCTTGTGGTGGTGCGCCT
>NZ_VPCW01000061.1:0-1844 GCF_013418015.1 Acinetobacter sp. YH12211 | reverse complement strand
GTGATGCACTGCGTTTTCCGAATCTGTAACAGATTGGGCTGTATTGGGTCTGAATTTTATTGTTTAGCGTTAACTAAATCAAGATCAGTCTGAATTGACTGATTGGATTTGAATCGATTGAGCATTCAACCCCAACTGTTTGGGTGTTGTATAGTCAAGCCTCACGAGCAATTAGTATTGGTCAGCTTCACATATCGCTATGCTTCCACATCCAACCTATCAACGTCGTAGTCTTCAACGGCTCTTTAGGAGGCATAAAGCCTCGGGGAAATCTTATCTTGAGGTAGGCTTCCCGCTTAGATGCTTTCAGCGGTTATCCCTTCCGAACATAGCTACCCGGCGATGCGACTGGCGTCACAACCGGTACACCAGAGGTTCGTCCACTCTGGTCCTCTCGTACTAGGAGCAGATCCTCTCAAATTTCCAGCGCCCACGGTAGATAGGGACCGAACTGTCTCACGACGTTCTAAACCCAGCTCGCGTACCTCTTTAAATGGCGAACAGCCATACCCTTGGGACCTGCTTCAGCCCCAGGATGAGATGAGCCGACATCGAGGTGCCAAACACCGCCGTCGATATGAACTCTTGGGCGGTATCAGCCTGTTATCCCCAGAGTACCTTTTATCCGTTGAGCGATGGCCCTTCCATACAGAACCACCGGATCACTAAGACCTACTTTCGTACCTGCTCGACTTGTGGGTCTCGCAGTTAAGCGCGCTTTTGCCTTTATACTCTACGCGTGATTTCCGACCACGCTGAGCGCACCTTCGTACTCCTCCGTTACTCTTTAGGAGGAGACCGCCCCAGTCAAACTACCCACCAGACATGGTCCTCGTCCCGGATAACGGGACAGAGTTAGAACCTCAACATTACCAGGGTGGTATTTCAAGGACGGCTCCACTCGGACTAGCGTCCAAGTTTCAAAGCCTCCCACCTATCCTACACAAGTAAGGTCAAAGTTCAATGTCAAGCTGCAGTAAAGGTTCACGGGGTCTTTCCGTCTAGCCGCGGGTACACCGCATCTTCACGGCGAATTCGATTTCACTGAGCCTCTGCTGGAGACAGCGCCGCCATCATTATGCCATTCGTGCAGGTCGGAACTTACCCGACAAGGAATTTCGCTACCTTAGGACCGTTATAGTTACGGCCGCCGTTTACTGGGGCTTCGATCAAGAGCTTCGCTTACGCTAACCCCATCAATTAACCTTCCAGCACCGGGCAGGCATCACACCCTATACGTCCACTTTCGTGTTTGCAGAGTGCTATGTTTTTAATAAACAGTTGCAGCGGCCTGGTTTCTGAGGCTGTCGACAGCTCAAGGAGCGAGTCCTATCACCATCAACAGCGTACCTTCTCCCGAAGTTACGGTACCATTTTGCCTAGTTCCTTCAGCAGAGTTCTCTCAAGCGCTTTGGTCTACTCGACCTGACCACCTGTGTCGGTTTCGGGTACGATTCCAGTGTAACTGAAGCTTAGAGACTTTTCCTGGAAGCAGGGTATCAGCCACTTCACTGTACAAGTACAGCTTGCTATCAGATCTCAGCATAGAGCACCCCGGATTTGCCTAAGATGCATGCCTACTTCCTTTCACCTGGACTACCAACGCCAGGCTGACTTAACCTTCTCCGTCCTCTCATCGCATTACACTGAAGTATTGGAATATTAACCAATTTCCCATCGACTACGCCTCTCGGCCTCGCCTTAGGGGTCGACTCACCCAGCCCCGATTAACGTTGGACTGGAACCCTTGGTCTTTCAGCGAACGGGTTTTTCACCCGTTTTGTCGTTACTCACGTCAGCATTCGCACTTCTGATACCTCCAGCAGACTTCTCAATCCACCTTC
>NZ_VPCW01000060.1:0-3049 GCF_013418015.1 Acinetobacter sp. YH12211 | reverse complement strand
ACTGGCAGTACTTTTATAATCATGAACGACCTCATATGTCAGTAAATGGTTGTCCACCTATTTTTAAACAATAACAAGGGCTTTAGATTTTCTACCCATTAATTCAATTAAAAATGGGGGTATTACCATCTCTTTCTACTCTGAGCTATCTTTAATAGCACTAATAAAACAGCTAATAAAATAATAAAAATAAACAAGATCTGTATTTGAAACAGACATCTAACCTTTTAAAAAAGAGAACAATCTAATCACTCATACAACAACGACTACAGTACAACAATCATAAGAACTAGAGAAAAGACTGCATAGATCCAAGTTATAGAAGATGAATTAGATTGCCCTTCTATATCATTGACTGCCAGATATAACACATAGTCATGTTGTTCTACCTTACCGCAATACTCAGTACCTCTGTCTTTGAGGATGCGAAGCATTGGTAAGTCCTGAGATTGATAGAATGGCAACACACGATCATTGAGTAAATCAGCCGATGTAATCGGTGTTTTTGTTGTATAGAGCTTGCAATGAACGACCTTGCTATAAGTGTCGATGAATGTTTGTTGGTAGATTCGTCCAACACCTTTGAGATTCCCTACATAAAAGGTGTCTTGCGCGCCTAAATAGCCTGGATGAGCTGTTTCGATTTCACCACAAGCTACGTCATCCTCATGCTTACGTTCAAGTGCCGCAATCTGCTGATCATTTAATTCAATACCATCCTGAGCCACTTTAGTCTCAAGTGCTGTTAAACGCTTCTTAAAGTTTTCTAAATCATGACGAAGCCATATAGAGCGAACACCACTCCCTGAAACGAATACACCCTTCTTGCGTAATTCATTACTAGTACGGTACTGCCCATATGCGGGATATTGAATTGCGAAATCAATAACGGCCTGTTCAGTAGCATCATCTACACGGTTTATTAAATTTGGTACTCGACGGGATTTATTGATCAGCGCGTCAATATCACCAGACTTCACTAACTCTAGATAGCGATAAAATGTATCTCTTGAAACACCCATCACTTTGCATGCTCTGGATACATTCTGAAGCTCTTCAGCTAAATTGAGCAGACCTACTTTGTGTTTAATGATTTGATTGTTAGTATGCAACATAAGAAAGTTACCTTTGTTTGATTAAGATTTCGACACCTTTATCAAAACGGGTAACTTTCTCTTTTTCAAGAAGAATGTACGATCAAGTCTGAACTAATACAAATAAAAAAGTCTCCGACAAACCCGGTACGGTTCAGTTACGAAGCATTGCTATTTTTAGCTCAACTATTCTTCACCATATAGGTATCCACAAACTACGATTGCCATAAACTCACCATTTGTTTCTGGAATAGCAGGTCTATAGTCAGTATAACGAGCAACATAGGAATCAATCTGCTTACCTTTTCTATAGTCATAACTAGCATCTAAACTTAACTCATTTGTATCGCATTTAAACTTATATTTCATTAATCGAAAGTCACCGATACCCATTCCATCTTTTGTTAAGTCATTATGAACTACAGCTTTAAACCAAGCTTCTGCATGTTTTAGAGATTTAACAGTAGCTACTGTACGATCAGGGTCAACGTAAATAGTAAACTCCTCACCTTTATCTAATACAATCCACTCAGCTTGAGCAACTACAGGTACAGCGATTAATAAAGACAACAACAATTTTTTAAGCATACATCCCCCTCATTTATCATCTATTTAATATAAAGCACTATAGATCTTCAGCTTGATCAACGATGTCTTTTAACTTATTACGCTCTTCAATATTAGCTTTTGTAGGCTCAACCAGAGCTTTATCTACAGCTTCAGAATGAACTATTTTAGATACATCTTTTACCAACTCAGCAAGAGCTTCTAAAGCAACATCATAATCCTTATTAGTCATCTAGCTACCCTCAAATATATGGAACAAATATAACAGCCGTAAACATTAAATCACAGTAAGCGTCCGCTGAATCCCATGCCTATTTTTTAATTTTGGTCGGATTTCCAGCGGTGTGGCAGTAATTCTTCTATTTGGGTCACTTTATGTGTCGGCAACCTTTTCAGAACATCACTTAAATAGGCATACGGATCCAGCCCATTCAGCTTTGCTGACTGGATTAATGTCATAATATTGGCTGCTCGCTGACCGCTGCGCAGCGAACCTGCAAATAACCAGTTCTTACGTCCCAACGCCCAGGGGCGCATCTGGTTTTCCACCCAGTTATTGCAAATCGGTAGATTGCCATCATCCAGATAGCGGCTTAAAGCTGGCCAACGCTTCAGAGTGTAATTGATCGCCTTGGCGGTTGGAGAACTCGATGGCACAGTCAGTTGATGTTGGTTGAGCCATTCATACAGTTGTTGCATCACCGGTTGACTATGCTGTTGTCGGTATTCGCGGCGCTGTTCTGCTGTACCATCGGTCTTTTTCCTGAGTTCTGCTTCTATGGCATACAGTTTCTGAATCAGCACTAATGCCTGTTCAGCGACCTGACTTTTTTTGGTCACATGCAGTTCATGGAATTTACGACGTGCATGGGCCATGCAGCCCACCTCAATGACCTGGCCTGATTTAAAGCGTGCTTTATAACCGCTGTAATCATCACAGACCAGATGGCCCTGCCAGTCTTTCAGGAACGCTTCAGCATGCTGACCTGAACGACTATCCTGAAAGTCATAGATCACGGCTTGAACTGGATTGTACTGTGTAGTGGCATAGGCCCAGACATAACCTTTCTTCGGTTTTTTATCATTCTCACCCATCCGCATGATGGTGACCGGCGTTTCATCGGCATGGATCACCCGCTGTTGCAGCACCACCTGTTTTAAGGCATTGGCCAGAGGTTCCAGTTCCACACCGCAGCGACCAATCCAGTCAGATAACGTGGATCTGGACAGATCAATGCCAGCCCGCTGATAGATCAGGCGCTGACGGTACAGCGGCAAATGATCGGCATACTTCGATACCAGCACATGGCTGAGCAGTTCAGGACTGGCAATACCTTTATCAATCACATAGGCGGGCATCGCTTGCTGAGTCAGGGTGTCGCACTGAT